>JAABTK010000052.1 GCA_011389885.1 Gammaproteobacteria bacterium
GAGATCGATCCCAACATGATCGAGCGTCCGCGCATGAACCCCTATGTGCGCATGGACGGCTGGGACGATGAAGTGGCCAAGTGGGAAGAGCGCAAGGCCGCTGGTTGACCGTCCGATCCCGGCGGGTCGCCGAAACCGCCGGGATCCTGCCTGCCTTTCGGCATAGCGATCCACGCCTTGCCCCGTGTCCTGATGGCACGGGGCTTTTTTATGGGGCGGCTGCGGGTTGCTCCAGGAATCGGGTCAGCCGCGCCTGTAAGCGGTCCGCGTCGCGCAGCTCGCACTCCCAGACCACCAGCACCCGCCAACCTAGGTAGGCGAGTTGGGCCAGGTTGTGTTCGTCTCGCACCACATTGCGGTCGAGCTTGCGGCCCCAGTATTCGGTATTGCTGGCAGGGCGCTTGGCGGCCTTGCAGCCGGGGTGCTGGTGCCAAAAACAGCCATGCACCAAGATGACCGCCCGGTGTTTGGGCAGCACGATGTCCGGCTTGCCGGGCAGGTCTTTGCGATGCAGTCGAAAGCGATAGCCCAGGCGATGCAGCAATGACCGAACGGCCTTTTCCGGGGTGGTGTCCCGGTCCCGCACCCGCGCCATGATGCGGCTGCGCTGGGCCGGGTCGAAGACATCGGCCATGCGGTTAGCTCAGGCCAAGGCCCGGGGTGCGGCCGTGTCGGCCTTCGCCGCCGAGGCCGTTGTGGGCACTCGCCCTGGGGTGGTTCATGGCGGCGTCACGCGCGCAGCAGGTAGTCGGCCAAAAGCCCGACGAAGATCAGCATGCCGAACAGGTTGTTTTCCAAAAACGCGATGAAGCAGGCGCCTTCCTCGCGGTAGCGGATCAGGTAGTGCTGGCGCACGGCATGCAGGCCGGCTAGCCCGAGGCCCAGGTAATAATAGAAACCCAAGTCGGCATGGACCCCGACCAAGACCAGTATGCCGAGCATAAAGACCTGCAACAGGCCGATCATTAAGCGGTCATAGAGCCCGAACAGGATGGCGGAGGATTTAATGCCCGCCTTCAGGTCGTCGCGGCGGTCCACCATCGCGTATTCGGTGTCGTAGATCAGGGCCCAAACCACGGTGGCGATAAAGATCAGCCAGCCCACCGGCGGCACCGTCTCCTGGATCGCCATAAAGGCCATGGGCACCGCCCAGCCGAAGGCGGCGCCGAGGAAGATTTGCGGCAGATGGGTGACGCGCTTCATAAAGGGGTATAGCGCCGCCAGCACCACCGCCACCGCGGAGAGGGCGATGGTCTGCCAGTTCAGCAGCAGCACTAAGCCAAAGGCGGCCAGCGTCAGCAGCAGAAACACCATCAGGGCCTCGTGCGGCGCGATTTGCCCTAGCGCCAACGGGCGATTGCGGGTGCGGCTGACCTGGCCGTCGAGGTTGCGGTCGGCATAGTCGTTAATGGCGCAGCCCGCGGAGCGCATTAACACCGTGCCGGCGATGAAGATGAGCACGATCCGCCACGGCGGTTGACCGTCGCCGGCGATCCACAAGGCCCAAAGCGCCGGCCACATCAGCAGCAAGATGCCGATGGGGCGGTCGAGGCGCACCAGTTTGAGGTAAAAACCGAGGCGCTGCTTCAGCGAAGGCGGACCGGGATCGAGTTGGACAGGGATCTCATGCGTCATCCTGCGACCTCCGAAATCCAGGGTAGAAAGAATTCATTCACCAGCAGCGGCCGATGATCGATATAAAAGCGGGTGCGCCGGCCCCAGACCGCGGGCGGCGCATCCGGCAGGCCCACGGCCAGGCGGTGAAATAGCCGGTGCTCGGGGCCCAGCCGCGTGGCCTGGATCGGATCCCGCCGCACCCCGCGGCGCCCGAAGAGTAAGGCCCCCAAGGGCCGGTCGCCCAAAAAGCGCAGGCGGCGGGCCGACCCGCGAAGGCTGCGCACCGGGATCAGGGTGCGGGCGAAGACCCAAGGCGTATCGTGGCATAACAGGTAGACCTCGCGCACCAAGGCCCGTTCGCCGAACGCCATGCCAAGGGCCTTGACCTCGTCGAGCACCGGCCGCTCCCAGGCCTGAGTCAAGACCTGCACGCCGAATCCGCCGGGGCAACGGGCCTTGAGGCGCGCAGTGAGCGAACCGCGATCCCACAGCCAAGACCTGAGCGGCCCCGGCGCCTGATTGCGCGCGAGCCGCCAGTCTAGCCATAGCGGCTCGGCGGCCGACGTAGCGAAGTCGCTCCCGGTCAAGAGTCCACCCGTGCTCGGTCAAAAACCCGATTATCGCAGATTCCGCCCGCGGCTGTCGTCTACCCCCAGCCGCAGCCTCGCGGGACGGCTCAGGAACGCCGGGCAGGCGGAGGGGTTTCAGCCCAAGGAGTGGCAGTCCTTCGAGGACTGCCACTCCTCGGTTACGCGTACTGGGCTCATTCCTCCGCCCCGCCGAAGACCTCGAACAGGGCCGGGATGAAGCGCTCCAGCTCGCCGGTCATAATGGTGAAGTCGGCATCGAAGCGCGCCGCCGCATCTTCGCCGCCGGCATGCTCGGCTTCTTCTTTGACTAGATCGAGGAATTGCAGCCGGCGCAGGGTGAGTTCCTCGTCCGCCACGAAACCGATGCGTTCCTGCCAATCCAGGGCCAGGCGGAACACCTGCTTGCCAGCGGTGAGGTGGGCCTGCATCTCCTCGCTGTACAGGTCCTGTTTGCGGCCGCGCACCACCGAGCCCTCTTCCAGCGGATTGCGCAGCTCGCACTCATCCCCCACCATGAAGCCGCCCTCGGGGCCGCGGTCGGTGAGCCAGGCGGTCATCACCGCCGTGGGGGCCTGGTTGACGCCGACCGGCTTGAGCACCAGCGTGCCCAGGGTCTCGCGCAGCAGCTCGATCAGCTCCTCGGCGGGCTTGCTCGCGCCGGCGTCCGCCAGCAGCCAGCCGTTGGCCGGATCGAGGTAGGCGAAGGTGCGCTTGGAGCGCACGAAGGCCCGCGGCAGCAGCTCGGCGGCGACGCTGTCTTTCAGATCGCTCTTTTCCTTGCGCGAGACCTTGCGCATTTCCTGCTCCTCAATGGCCTGCACGCGCTCGTCCAGCTCTTCTTTGACCACTGCGGCCGGCAACACCCGCTCTTGCTTGCGCATACAGATCAGGGTCTTGCCGCCGACGCTATGGGTCAACATTTCCGCATTGCGGCCCAGGGGCTTGTCCCAGCCGACGGCGGCGGCCTCCAGGCTGCCGCAGTCGCGCGCCGGGCGCTCGGCTAGGGCCTGCTCAAGCTGCTCGGGGCTGTGATTGAAGGTGTCGGAGAGGCGGTAGATGCGTAGGTTTTTGAACCACATGGGGCTATCCTTTTGGTGAATGTTCACGGAAAACGGAAATGCGGCGTATTTTACCCCAGCCGAAGCCGCCGGTATTCCTGAATCGCTTGGGGTCTTGTAGACTTTGGCGGTTAAACCGAGAAAGGGCGGTTGGCCGGGCCGCGGGGGGCGTCTGCCGGGATTACAGGGCAGGGCGCAACGACACAGCCGGCAGGGGTTGCATGAGGGGCCGCAACGCCGCCCGGCGCCGCCGGCATGCGAGCGGGTCCGCGGCGGGGTTATCCCGGCCGGCGGGCCGGCCCGCCAAGGTCTTCGCCCTTGACCTGAGTGACGGGCGATCAGAATGCGGCCGTCAACCGCTCTTTCTAGGTTAAAATACGGCGCAGCTTGATGCCATCGACCAATGCAATCAACAGGGAGTTCGGTGTGGAACCCGCTCAACTTGATCTTCAATCCAGCCCAATACCCGGCGGGCGGCTGGCCCGACTGTATGCCTATATGGTCCTCGACCATCCGCGGCTGACCCTGTTGCTGGTCGGCTTGCTGGTGTTGGCGGGGGTTTGGTTCGCCCAGGGCTTTCGGCTGGATGCCTCTTCCGACTCGCTGTTGTTGGAGAACGACGAGGACCTGCGCTTCTACCACGGCATTCGCGCCCGCTATGGCTCGGACGATTCGCTGATCGTCACCTACACCCCGGACGGCCCCTTGATGACGCCCGAGACCTTGCAGCGCCTGCGCTACCTGCGCGACGAGCTGTCGGGCCTGGAGCGGATCGCCGGCGTCACCAGCCTGCTGGATGTGCCGCTGTTGGATAGCCCGCGGGTCTCTTTAGGCGAGGTGCGCGAAGGCGTGCGCACCCTGGAGACGCCGGGCGTGGACCTGGAACTCGCGGCGCGGGAGTTCCGCACCAATCCGCTGTACGCCAACCGCCTGATGAGCCTCGACGGCGCCACCACTGCGCTGGAGGTGCGCCTGCAACCGGATGTGCTGCTGGAAGAGCTGATGCGCCAGCGCGACGAGCTGCAAGAGATCCGCTTGGGGCGTGCGCTCACGCGCACGGAACACGCGGTGCTCACGGCCCTGAATGAGCGCATTGGTAGTCGTCGCCAGCTCCTGGCCGAGCAGCAACAGGCGGACGTGGCGGCGGTGCGCGAGGTCCTCGACCGCTACCGCGACGGGGCGCAGATCCATCTCGGCGGGGTGCCCATGATTACCGCCGATATGGTGGAGTTTATTCGCGCCGATCTCAAGACCTTTGGCCTGGGCGTGGCGCTGTTTATGGTGCTGCTGCTGGGGGTGGCCTTCAAGCGCTGGCGCTGGGTCCAGGTGCCGATGCTGATTTGCTTTGCCACCGTGGCGGTGATGACCGGCCTGCTCGGGCTCACCGGCTGGCAGGTCACGGTGGTAAGTTCCAATTTCGTCTCCCTGCTGCTGATTATCGCCCTGTCGCTGACGGTGCATTTGATCGTGCGCCACGAGGAGTTGCACAGCGAGCACCCGGAGGCCTCGCAACGCACCCTGGTGCGCGACACCCTGCGCAGCCTGGCCACGCCCTCGCTGTTCACCGCGCTGACCACGGCGGTGGCCTTCGGCTCGCTGGTGGTGAGCGACATTCGGCCGGTGATCGATTTCGGCTGGATGATGGTGGTCGGGGTATTGCTGGCCTTCGTGCTGGCCTTCGTAATCTTCCCCGCGGCACTGGTCCCCTTGCGCCCGGGAACCCCGGTGTTGCGGCGGCACGACGCCACCGCCGTCATCACCCGCGGCTTCGCGCGGTTGGTCGAGCGCCACGGCAACATCACCCTGGCGGCGTACCTGTTAATCCTGGTCGCCAGCATCGCGGGCATCGCCCGGCTGACGGTGGAAAACAGCTTCATTGAGTATTTCAAGACCTCCACCGAGATCCACCAGGGCATGGCGCTGGTGGACCGCCAGCTTGGCGGCACCATCCCGCTGGAGGTGGTGGTCGGGCCGGATCAGGTCTTCCTCGACGACCAGGCGGCGCTG
Source organism: Gammaproteobacteria bacterium (assembly GCA_011389885.1). Lineage (GTDB taxonomy): Bacteria > Pseudomonadota > Gammaproteobacteria > Chromatiales > Chromatiaceae > JABBTK01. The sequence goes on from JAABTK010000052.1 coordinate 5,273, forward strand.
GCGCGCGAGGGGGCGGGCGGGGGCGCCGCCGGCATCACCGGCGACAGTTATTGGTTTAACACCTTCGAGCTGGAGCGGGTGGCGGAGATCCACGCCTACCTGGCGGGCTACGACAGCATTGGCAAGGTGCTCTCCATGGCCACCACCATGGAGGTGCTGGAAATGCTCAACGACGACCGCCCGCTCGACAACCTCACCCTCTCGGTGATGCACCAGCGCCTGCCGGATGCGGTGCGCACCACCCTGTTCGACCCCTACATGAGCAAGGACGGCAACCAGCTGCGGTTCGCCATGCGGGTGATCGACTCCTCGCCCGACCTGCGCCGCGACCGCTTGATCCGCCAACTCGAACAGGGGCTGGTGAACGACCTCGGCCTGGAGCCCGAGCAGGCGCGGGTCAACGGCATGCTGGTGCTCTACAACAATGTGTTACAGAGCCTGTTTCGCTCCCAAATACTCACCCTGGGGGCGGTGTTTCTGGCCATCTTCGGCATGTTCCTGCTGCTGTTTCGGTCGCTGCGGCTGGCCGCTATCGGCGTCATGCCCACCCTCACGGCCGCCGCCCTGGTGCTCGGGATCATGGGCTGGCTCGGCATCCCGCTCGACATTATGACCATCACCATCGCCGCCATCACCATTGGCATCGGGGTCCACGACACCATCCACTACCTGCACCGCTTCCGCCACGAATTCCCCGCGGACCACGACTACAAGGCCGCGGTGAAACGCTGCCACGCCAGCGTCGGCCGCGCCATCTACTACACCTCGCTCACGGTCACCCTGGGCTTCTCCATCCTGGCCCTGTCCAATTTCATCCCCACCATCTACTTCGGTCTGCTCACCGGCCTGGCCATGGTGGCCGCCCTGATCGCCAACCTGACCCTGCTGCCGCTGCTGGTGATCAAGCTGCGGCCCTTGGGGAGCGGCGCTTAGCATGCGCAAACCTCAGGCCGTTAACCCCCGCACCCACCGGAACCCCGCGCCATGACCCCAAGAAAACGCCTCGTGCTGGTGGACGGCTCGTCCTATCTATTTCGCGCCTATCACGCCCTGCCGCCGCTAACCAACTCCAGGGGCGAGGCCACCGGGGCCCTGGTGGGGGTGGTGAACATGCTGCGCAAGCTGATGGACGAGCAGAAACCGGACTACATGGCGGTGGTGTTCGACGCCCCGGGCAAGACCTTCCGCAACGACCTCTATCCCGAGTACAAGGCCAACCGCCCGCCCATGCCGGAGGAGCTGCGGGAGCAGATCGAGCCCCTACACCGCATCGTGCGCGCCCTGGGGCTGCCGCTGATCTGCGAAAGCGGGGTGGAGGCGGACGACGTGATCGGCGCCCTGGCGGTGCGGGCCGAGGCGCAGGGGCTGGAGGTGGTGGTCTCCACCGGCGACAAGGACCTGGCCCAGTTGGTGACCGAACACATCACCCTGGTGAACACCATGTCCGACACGGTGAGCGACCGCGCCGGGGTGGAGGCCAAGTTCGGCGTGCCGCCCGAGCGCATTATCGACTACCTGGCCCTGGTGGGCGACACCTCGGACAACATCCCCGGGGTGCCCAAGTGCGGCCCCAAGACCGCGGCCAAGTGGTTACAGCAGTACGGCAGCCTGAACGGGGTGATCGAGCATGCGGGGGAGATCAAGGGCAAGGTGGGCGAGTCCCTGCGCGACAGCCTGGAGCAGCTGGAGCTGGCACGGGACCTGGTGACCATCCGCCTGGACGTGGAGCTCCACGAGGCCCCCCAGGACCTGGTCCCCGGCGAGCCCGAGACCGACACCCTGCGCGAGATCTACGGCCGCATGGAGGCCCGGCGGCTGCTGGAGGCCCTGGACGGGGCCAGCGGCTTCGAGGCGCCCGCCGAGGAAGCGCCGGCCATCGAGACCGATTACGAAACCATCCTGCAAATGGACCGGCTCGATCAGTGGCTGGAACGCCTGCGACAGGCCGAGCTGTTCGCGCTGGATACCGAGACCACCAGCCTGAACTACATGGAGGCGGACCTGGTGGGGCTCTCGTTCACGACGGAACCGGGCAAGGCCGCCTATCTGCCCATCGGGCACGTCGGTCCGGACGCCCCGGCGCAGCTCGACCGCCAGGCCGTGCTCCAACGGCTCAAGTCCCTGCTGGAGGACCCGGCACGCGCCAAGGTGGGGCAGAACCTCAAATACGACCTCAGCGTGCTGGCCCGCGCCGGCATCCGGCTCCAGGGCGTGGCCTTCGACACCATGCTCGAATCCTATGTACTCAACGCCACCGCCACCCGCCACGACATGGACTCCCTGGCGGCCAAGTACCTGAACCACGCCACCATCAAATACGAAGAGGTGGCGGGCAAGGGGGCCAAGCAGATCGGTTTCGAGCAGGTCCCCCTGGAACAGGCCGCCCCCTATGCCGCCGAGGACGCCGACATCACCCTGCGGCTGCACCAGCACCTCTGGCCCAAGATACAGGCCGAGGGCCGCCTGCCCGAGCTGTTGCGGGAGATCGAAATGCCGCTGGTCCCCATCCTGTCGCGCATGGAGCGCACCGGGGTGCATATCGACCGTCAAATGCTCGCCGCCCAGAGCGACGAACTGGCGAAAAAGATGGCCGAAATCGAACAGCAGGCCCACGAAGCCGCCGGGCGCCCATTCAACATGGGCTCGCCCAAGCAGATCGGCCAAATCTTCTTCGAGGAACTGGGCCTGCCGGTGGTCTCCAAGACCCCCAAGGGCGCCCCTTCCACCGCCGAGTCGGTGCTGGAGAAGCTGGCCGAGGACGGCTTCGAGCTGCCGGCCCTGATCCTGGAGCACCGCGGCCTCTCCAAGCTCAAGTCCACCTATACCGACAAACTGCCGCGCATGGTGAACCCCCACACCGGTCGGGTGCATACCTCTTATCACCAGGCGGTGGCGGCCACTGGGCGGCTGTCCTCCTCGGACCCCAACCTGCAAAACATCCCGGTGCGCAGCGAGGCCGGGCGACGCATCCGTCAGGCCTTCATCCCCGAGGACGGCTGGCGCATGCTGGCGGCGGACTACTCGCAGATCGAGCTGCGCATCATGGCCCACCTCTCGGGCGATGCGAACCTGCTCAAGGCCTTCGAACAGGGTCTGGACATCCACCGCGCCACCGCCGCCGAGGTGTTCGCCGGCGGCGACCTGGAGGCGGTGACCGCCGACCAGCGCCGCTCGGCCAAGGCCATCAACTTCGGCCTCATCTACGGCATGTCCGCCTTCGGCCTGGCCCGGCAACTCGGCATCGAGCGCAGCGACGCCCAGGAGTACGTGGACCTCTATTTCGAACGCTACCCCGGCGTGCGGGACTTCATGGACCGCATCCGCGCCGACGCCAAGGAAAAGGGCTATGTGGAGACCGTCTATGGCCGCCGCCTCTACCTGCCCGAGATCAACGCCCGCAACCACCAGCGCCGCACCGCCGCCGAGCGCACCGCCATCAACGCCCCCATGCAGGGCACCGCCTCGGACATCATCAAGCGCGCGATGATCGCGGTGGACGCCTGGCTACAGGCCGAGGAACCGCCCGTGCGCATGATCATGCAGGTGCACGACGAACTGGTGTTCGAGGTGGAGGCGGGCTTCGTGGAGCGGGCCGGCGAGCGCATCCGCCAGGCCATGGAAGGGGCCGCCGATTTAAGCGTCCCCCTGGTGGTGGACGTAGGCGTGGGGGCCAATTGGGACGAGGCGCACTAAAGCGTCGTATTCCTTTTCGACATTCCATTCAAATTAGGTCGGATAACCGCTAACGCAGCCGGCAACGCGTTGATTCTGACGTTGACATAGAAGACTCCTTTTGGCTATGGTTCGCCATGCCGAATCTATACAAAACTATACCACGTTTGTGCGGAAGACCTCCGCCCCGTGAAGTGCATCACGTTTTTAGCGGCATCAGCACCTGTGTAGGCCGTTATCGGTTTAGTATGCTGGCATACTAATACCGGTTTAGTGTGACTGCACACTAATACACTGTTGGACTAAACAATCAACAACGGAGTAAAAATCACGATCATTTACCACTGCCATAAAGATTGTAGAACCGAGTCAGAAATTGAAATTGACTTAAAGTTAGGGCCAATCCCAAGAGTAGGGGGGACTATCCAAATTGAACATCCTAATGACAAAATCATTGATTACATTGTCTGTGATGTTGAGTATCTATTTCGTGATGGCGTTATCACTCCCAGTATCTGCGTTACTGAAACCTCCAACGATAGAAAAGTAGTGGCTAAACAACGGCGAGAAGTTCTCCGTAGGCAAGGATGGATTGATATAAAATAATGCAAGTGATATCAAGTCGTTTATGGTTGATATCTTCTTATCAAAATCGTGCCTTCATCAATTGCAGCCCTCGATTCAAGCAACCCATCGCGTGCTTTTAGAAACCCAGATACTAGATCTCAATATGATTCAGCTTCAATACTCATGTTCAAATTCTCCAAAAGCCTAACAAAAACACCAACCCGACCAGCTAGGTCGGTGGTTGAATTGTGGTTTAGTGGCTTCGTTCAGGTCTGTCGGCAAACCGCCCAGCGTGCCACTTATCCGCTGGCGGGTTATGTAAATCGTTAGGTGCTAGATGCTCCGATAGCTCTGGGACCTTTTCCGGTGCCTGGGTGGTCTTCATGGTCGCCAAGTAATTGGAGGTATTTTTTTTCAACAGGCCGAACCGGCTCCTTTTGAAACGGTTTTGTGTTGACGTTCTGCAACAGTTTTAAAGGTGAATTGGTTGCTTGGCCAAAAAATTGTCTCTTTATTTCTCGGCCAAGAACTTCACCGATGAGACTAGGAACTGCGTTGCCTAGCTGCCTCTGTACTTCTGTTCTTCCGCCCGCTATTTCGTAATCATCCGGAAAAGTTTGAAGACGGCATAATTCTCTCGTTGAAAGGCGTCTATTTTTCCAGTGGAAAGGGCCAATCGCGCTTCCCGGTTGGGCTTGGATAGTCCAAGAAGGTTTGTTTTTTGCTAACTTGAGAAGAAAACTCCAATAACGGGTTCTCCAGCCAAACAAAGGCATCCCTTCTCCCCGGTTGGTATGATGGAGGTAGTTTTTGCCTTCGGGAATGCTTGGCAGTAGGTCTGCCCACTTTCCTGTTGCGCGTAGTGCATCATGGGACATCCCTTCTAGGTCACCGATTGCATCCCAAGCCGTTCTCCAAGGTTCAACGTGGAACAGGTCATCTTGTCCAATCTCTGGATTCCTGTGAGTCGGAGCGGGAAAAGTGAAATCCAGCCCTTCTCTTGAGCCAATAATAAAAACACGCTCCCTAATTTGGGGAACTCCGTAGTCAGCAGCGTTTAAAATACCTACATTGAAGTTGTAATTCGTACCCTCTTCTTTGTTGATCTGATTGATGATCTTCCTTAGAAGGGTAATTGCTTCATCCTTTCCCTTATAAGTTATCCCAAATACATTCTCCATCAAGAATGCTCTTGGTTTTAAATCTCTAAGCACCCGAAGATAGGCAGTCAAAGTATCTGCTCGGGGGTCATCTAGGCGCTTTGTCTCACCTTTAGACCAGTACGCTGACTTAGAAAATGGTTGGCATGGCGGCCCCCCGATAAGCAGTGATGCGTCTTCCTCGGTAAGGTCGCCGGTCGCTAAAATATCTTCACTACTTACATTATGGATATCGTCTTGGATGGGATTCCATTCAGGACGATTGAGCCGAACGGTCTCGCAAGCCCATTTGTCCATTTCTATGGCAACGGTGGTGTCGAATCCAGCGGCTTCTAGGCCTAGGTCTAGGCCGCCGGTGCCGGTATATAAACTAATTGTCTTGAACATATGGCCGCTTTGAAGTACTTTAAAAGGTTATTTTAGCGCCAAGCTACGCGAACTTTTGGCATCGTCAACCCAATGATACTGAAATTGTATTGAGGATACAAGTGATTGAGGTGAGATTGAGAGAGGTTATGGCAGAGTACTCCAGAAAAAACGGGAAAAGGCTTACATATCAGGGTCTTGCAGAGATAACCGGCATTTCGAAAGCCACATTGGAGGCCTTGGGGTCTAGGCCAGACTACAACACAACCCTCCATGTGCTGGACACATTATGTAAACACCTGCAATGCGAGGTGTCAGACCTCGTTGTCTATCGAGAGGATTATTAGTGGCCGATTTTGATTTGTACCAAGCCACTGGGTTGACCCCCCAGGAGTTGTCCGAAGTGTTCCAGAACAACCCGCGAGCGTACATGGCGGTTCGAGGTGCAGTTTCTGAAAAGCATTTAGCCAAGGTGGTTGACGCTCTTCGACAAGAGGGCGTGATAGACGGATATAGAACAGCCTCCGGAGATATGGATAAAGACTTTTATTTGGAAAATGGGGAGTCTCTAATATCTCTTGAGTGTAAAAATGTAGAGGTGATTAAAACGACAAGCAAGACGGTGATGTCTGGTTACATAGATTACCTCGCCGAAGAAGGCTACATAGCCAGTGCGGTCATCGACGAATTTCTGAGAGAGGTGGGTTTAGCTGACTCTGACATCCACTCTTTACCAACGCAGCGTATAGATGAGTTATTTAAGCGGCTTCCTCAAAAATTCAGAGAATCAGGAATGGCCAAGTATGAGTATAGCGCTTCCCGTGTAGAGTTTTCTAAGTTGGGTGCTGTCTCTGACGAAGAGTTTTTGCAGCAATTCGAAGAGTTTCCGATCACAATAGACTTCCAGCGGACCAGGAACTCAACAGATGGCGATGGTGATACTAGGAGAAATAGGTTTTATAGGGTTGGCGAAATAGATCTAGTTGGGGCTTGTTTGTTTTCAAGAACCATGGAATGGAGGTTTCTATATGCTAAGGCTGAAAACTTTGATAGGCATGAGCGGTATCCTGATAGATACTCAAATAGACTGCAGTTGAGACCTGGTATTTGGACGTCAAATTTGGCGTCTTTGATATGCGCCTAACAAAGCGATTAAATTCGCTCCCTGCGGTCGCCGGACGCTCGTTCCTCGCGCCGTTTATTGCGGGCGTTATGTGCGCTAGGAAAAAAGCCGGGCATGTACCTCCGTTTCATAGTCGGCCAGAAAGATGCCGAATCAGGGCGAAACATGGGGCTGTTTATGGCTATGGACAGCCTTCGTGAAAACGGAGTGCTGTACGATTATGAAATAGAGCTAGAAGAAGAAATCTACAAGTGGTTCAAAAAGAACCTAAAGGTGCCAAGGGTTCAGTCGTCTTCGAGTAATCACTACCGCAAGCCGGGGTGCTATTAGCTGGAATTACGGTGACAGTTTACTAAATACACTATTTGCTTACTTTCACAGCCCGCGACAGCCGTTTCTGGTTCCCAGCCGCCGCCTGGGAGCCGGTCTTGGATGCGTCGCGTCCCTATTCGGACCGCGACGCCATCAAGACGGCATTCCCCTGCGGCGCCTGGGAACGAGGGGGAGGGGGTGAAAGCTGCTCTTTCCTCATTACCAAGTTCTACTTGGTAATGCCTGTTTGCCAAGCTCTGCTTGGCATTACGGGCATTTGGATTAAGGCTCAACAGCGTGCAGGGGATGGGCCTGTCGTTGTGCGTAACAACCTGCTCTCGAACTAAGAGCCTGTGGGGGTATTCTCCCTCGATTGCCAATAGCAATCTGCCTCAGGCCGCGCCGAAGATGTAGCAGAGATCGATGGGGTTGCTCTCGAATGGCGGAATCTGTGCCCGCTCCAGGTCCGTTTCTTCGTCATCCATCTGGGCGGTGAATACCACCCCATATCTCCCGTCCGTGAGGCGGTAGGCGATCAAGGTCCTCTCCTCCGGGGAGATGACCCAGTAGTAGGGGACCTGATATCTTTGCAGCAGCAGGAAATGATGGAACAGGTCCTTGCTTTCGTGACCTGGCGAGGTGATCTCGCAGACCCAGTCCGGGGTCAGCTCCACCACGCCGGTCGGCGGACTCGGTGAACGCTCCTTGCGCCATCCCGCCAGGTCCTGGGTGGGGCATTCATGTTCGCTGTAACGAACGCTGATCTCGGTGACGATCCACCAGCCGCCTGAGTCGCTCTTGCGTTTGACCGGCGATACCTCTTCAATCAGCCCTGACTGGATCGCGCTATGCTCGAATCGCGCCATTGGTCGACGCACGATCTCGCCATTGATCAGCTCGACCCGCTCCTCCGGTGATTGCAGCAGATCGGTGAGGCCTTTGAGTTTTCGCGCTTCCACGGCTGTACTCCGTCTGAAACCCTAGTTTGATAGTAGTCCAGCGGTAGCCTATCTTTTTCTCACCGGGTGTGCCAGCTTTTCATACATTCGACTTCATGCGCGATTGCCGGTCGCACGGCGGGGGTTTTTCTTTTTGAATCCTCATCGCACGGATTTTCTGACATACTCGAATGACGGATTTATTCGGTAAATATTTTTTATTGCATTCAGGGAGCAACGGTCAGGGCGAGGGGTCACAGGTGTAACCCCCTCCCGGCGGGAGGGGGGGACTGAACGCTTACGAATCGGTTGCTTCCGGTGCTTCGGCGCACCGGTACTCGTTGAGCCGCAGATTTACGCGGATATACTCGGCGGGACAGGGCTACAAGGGCCGGCTGGCGGTTTTTTCGTGAAAAATCTGCGCACATCTGCGCTAATCTGCGGTTTAGCCCCCACAGACTGGAGCGACTCCCTATGGCCGAACGCGCGCATACCCCGGGACACGACCTCTACCAACAGCTCATCGACCTCCCCGAGGGCGTGACTGGAGAAATCATCGGCGGCAGGCTCTATACCCAGCCGCGGCCCGCCGGTCCCCATTCACTGGTAGCTTCGGGTTTGGGCATGGACCTTGGCCCGCCCTTCCATCGCGGTCGGGGCGGCCCCGGCGGCTGGTGGATCCTTTATGAACCCGAGATCCATTTCGTCCGTGACACCGAGGTGGCAGTGCCGGATATTGCCGGCTGGCGGCGTGAGCGCCTGCCGCAGATCCCCCGGGATCACCGTTTCGAGGTCGCCCCGGATTGGGTCTGTGAAATCCTCTCGCCGAGCACCCGACAGAAGGACCGGGTAATCAAGATGCCCCTCTATGCCCGCTACGGCGTGGCCTTCCTTTGGCTGATTGATCCCGTGGCCCACACCTTGGAGACCTTTCGCCTGGACCACGGCGCCTGGGTGGTGGACGGCCTGTTTAAGGAGGACGACCGGGTGCGGGCTGCGCCCTTCGAGGCGGTGGAACTGGAGCTCGCCTCCCTTTGGGCGCCTTAGCCCCCGGTTTTCACCGAGGCGGGCGAGCCGTCCATGACCGAGTCCCAGGCCATTGTGGGCATGCTGGCGCCCGGGGTGGTGGTGATGTTCGCCATCGGGGCCCTGATCTCCGCCGACGCCATCGCCGTTCTGCCGGCCATGCTTTGGGCCGTGGCGGGGGATGGCCTGAGCTTCTGGCTCGGGCGGCGCTTCCAGGACGCCCCGCTATGCCCGTTACGGCGTGGCCTTTTTGAGGCTGCTGGTCCGCAACCGCCCCCTGTCTCCGTCAGCACGGCAAGGGCTGTTCCGAGCGGCCCGCCGCCGCCGGCGACGGCATCGCTGTGGCATATTCCTTGCTTCAACAACATTCCACGGCATGCCGCTTGCGGCATGAAACCGTTGCATCGCCGAACAGGGGTAGAGAACCAATGGCTTATGTAATTTCGCTCCAGGGCAGTTCTGAAGCGGATCGGGATTCGATGGGGGCCGCCGCCTGGGAATCGGTCGTCATCGCCCGCCGCCTGGCCGAGCAGGGCCTGCCGTCCCCCGTCGGTTTCGATGTCACTGCCGCCGCCTTTCGGCATTTCCTGGCGGAGAGCCCGCACCGCACGGAGATCCTGCGCGAGATCGCGGCCCTGCAGCAGGACCGGGCGGCCCTCGGAGCGGCGCTGGCGCGTATACGGGGACTCATTCGCGACTCGGCCTTGCCGGCGTCGTTGGCGCAGGCGCTGGCGCTGGCGCGGGAAGAGTCGGTGGCGTCGAGCGGCCCTTGGGCCTTCATGGTTCGGCCGCGCCTGGGCCTGGCCGATGGGAGCGCCAAAACGGACCCGCCGCCGGGGCGCGTTGTGGGCGGCGCCGCCGGCGAGAAGGCGTTTTTGGAGGTCTGTACCGAGGGCTTCGCGGCCTTTTTCGACGAGCCCGCCGCCGCCTACTGGAGAGAGGGCGGGTGCGACCCGGACCAGGCCCTGGTCTCGTTGGAGGTGCGGCGGCGTCGGCCGCCAACGTCGGAGACCGTCTTCGGTCTGATGTCTTCCATCGACGATGCGCATGGCTTCCCGGACGCGGTGCGGATTCAGGCGCGAAGAGAGGGGCCCCTGGGCACGGAATGGGATAGCGAGGGCAGCGAGGAGTACCGTATCTTCAAGCCGCTTCTGAATAACCCCGGGTTGCGCCCGGTGATCGGCAAGGAGATGGCCCGTGCCGGGCGGGAATCGACCCCGCCCGCCTCGGGCTCGGTCTCCTTGATCCAGTCCTCGCCCCCGCCCCAGGCGCAGGAGGAGATCCTCGGCGACGACGCCGCGGTGGAACTGGCCAGGCTGGCCCGCCGCGCCGAGCAGGCGGTAGGACGACCCCTGCGGCTGGAATGGGCCCGCATGGGAAGCGACGGGGGCTTCGAGATCATCGACGTGCGGCCGGAGCCGCTGGAGGAACTCGCCGCCGCCGGCCCGCCGCGGATTCGCCGACTGAAGACCCGCCAACGCCCGCTATTGCGCGGCCAGAGCGCTGGTCAGGCCTATGCCGCCGGGCCGGTCTGCAAGCTGGAATCGCCGCAAGAGGCGGACCGCCTGGAAGAGGGCGCGGTGCTGGTGACGCAAACGGTGGAGGACATCGGCTGGCTGCCGGTGCTGGAGCGGGCGGCGGCGGTGATCACCGAAAACGGAGCGGACACCCTGCACGGGGCCCTGCTCTGTCGCGAACTGGGGTTGCCGCTGCTCACGGGCGCGAGGCACGCCGCAGACAAGCTCCAGCAGGGGCGGCAGGTCACCGTGGTGGGCTACGGCGAAGGCGAAGGGCTGGTGTATCCGGGGACCGCGGAGTTCGAGACCTGCGAGGCGGATTTCGACCGGGCGCCGGAGACCCGCACCCGGTTGATGCTTAGCGTGGCGGACCCCGCCACGGCGTTGCGTTGGTGGCGACTGCCGTGCGATGGCATCGGCCTGGCCCGAATGGAATTCATCATCAGCCATTTGATCAAGGTCCATCCCATGGCGCTGGTGCATCCCGAACAGGTGGCGGTGGATATGACCCGCGACCGCATCGAGGCCATCACCGCCCCGTGGAAGGACAAGCAGCGATATTTCGTGGACCGGCTGGCCCACGGCCTGGGCGCCATTGCCGCCTCCCAATACCCCAAGCCCGCGCTGGTGCGCATGAGCGACCTTAAGAGCAACGAATACTCGCGCCTGCTGGGCGGGGCCGGCTTCGAACCCGTGGAATCCAATCCCATGCTCGGCTGGCGCGGCGCCAGCCGCTATTACAGCGAGGACTACCGGCCGGGTTTCGACCTCGAATGCCGCGCCATCCGCAAGGCGCGCGGAGAGATCGGCCTGGACAACATCGCGGTGATGATCCCCTTCTGCCGCACCCCGCAGGAGGCCGACCGGGTGCTCTCGACTATGGCCGAAAACGGGCTGGAGCGGGGGCGCGACGGACTGCGTGTTTTGATGATGGCGGAGACCCCAGTGAACATCGCCCTGGCCGGCGAATTCGCCAAGCGCTTCGACGGCTTCTCCATCGGCACCAACGACCTCACCCAATTGGTGCTCGGGGTGGACCGCGATTCCGACCGTCTCATCGACCTCTACGACGATCGCCACGAGGTGGTGCGCCAGGGCATCGCCGCCCTAATCGACTCCGCCCACCGCCATGGCCAGAAAGTGGGCCTGTGCGGCCAGGCCGCGGCGGACGACCGGGATTTCGCCCGCTTCCTGGTGGAGGCGGGCATCGACTCACTCACCGTCCCGGTGAACAGCTTTTTCATGCTCAAGGACTATGTGGCCGAGGCGGAGGGGCGGCAGCCGAGCGGTGTGGACTCGGGATTTCCCTGCGCCCCGATGCCCCCTCCCGGTTCCTCTTGCGGGCCGTCGGAACCGAGCGAGCCGAGCTGAAGGCGATTCGACTCGGCGCTTTGGCGTCGCTGGGTCTCACCATGCGCCCCGGCTGAAGCCTCGGGTAACCTCCGCGGGGCATTTGCACCGGCGGAGGGTTCATCTCAACCGCCTCTAGCCCCGCAAACCGGGCACGGCGGCTCTTCGAGCACGCCGTGCCACGGTACAAGCCAGTCGCATTCCGCCGCCGGGCATGCCTTTTGCGGCAAGCGAGGCAATACACCAGCAGAGCGAGGGCGAGTCTTTATGAACGAACAACTGACCAAGCCGCTGGCCGCGGCGAGCAATCGGGACCTGGCCGAGGTGGGGGGCAAGAACGCCTCTCTGGGCGAGATGATCCGCAATCTGAAAAACTCCGGGATTCGCGTATCATACCGAGAACCGCAATACGCCGGATCCGGCCAACCCCGATTGATCCGTGTTTTCGTTGTGCCCGATACGGGGCAGAAAGAGCCAATGAGGTAACAAGAAGATGGACGATGATGCCGTGCAAATCGCTGAATTGAAGACCGGCCAGCAACTCTCCCTTGATATCGGCAGCAGGGAGGTTGTTTTGACCAAGCTGGAAGAACCCCATCGGTTCCGCATGGATGGCTGGTTTCCCGAGGAAAAGGCGGTCTACATCATGCAAGACCAGATCGAAGAAGACCAGCCGCTGCACTACGCCTTCGAGCCCATGACCCTGGAAGAAGGCATGAAGCGCAACGAGGGCAAGTTCGGCAAGAACCTGGTGATGTACGACTTTCTGGGGCGCGAAGTCGAAGGGATCGAGATGGAAGAGGAAGATGAGGCGGCAACGGAGGGTTGATGCCGCTGCAGCCGTTTTCGTTGTTGCGCCAACCCTTACATAGGCCCGCTATGCGCGGGTTGGCGCGCCTAGAAGACGAACAAAAATCCGGCGCGATCTGGTATAAGAATTTCCGTCAATCGCCTTAGAGGCGGTGGCGTTAATCAACCGCCCTCGGCCGCATCCTCCAGCGCGAAGTCGATGCTGATGCGGTCGCCCGCCAGCGGGCGGAAGCGGTTGTCCGCGTAGGCCGCATGATCCGGGTGGTCGCGGTAGCTCGGGATCACCGCCGGGTGGGCGAAGCGGATCAGCCAGCACCACTGATATTGGGCATCGGCCTTCACTGCGCGGCCGCTCAGCGCGGCCTGCACGCCGGGGATGCGGCTCAGCACTGCGCGCCCCTCGGCGGCGAGCTTCTCGGCCTCTGCCTCGGCGGCGTCCACGTTGTACAGGATTAGATGCTCCACCGGTCGCCAGCGCCGGCATCGGGCCAACACCGCCGGGCCGCGCCCCGCGGCGCCCAACCCCTCCATCAGGGCCGCGGCCGCCTCCGCCACCGCCTGCCGCACCGCCGTGGTGCGCCCGCCGGGCTTGTCGCCATGCACCGCCTGCACCCAGGGCTTATGCAGATGACGGGTGAGTTCCAGCGCCGCGGCCTCGCGAAAAGGCGGGTTCGCGGCATCCGCCGGCGCGTTCCAGCAAATCAGCCCTTTCACGGCGGGCCCCGTCAGATCCCGAATCACCGGCGTGCCGCAGTCGCGCATCACCGCGGCGATCTCCGCCGCCGCAGCGGCCGAGGCCGAGACCCCGTTGCAGCCCAAACGCACCGCCGCCGCGCCGCGGCCGCGGATTCCGCGCCCTGCAACACCAGCGCCATGGGCGTCTCGGCCCGCTTGGCCGCCGCCTCCAGGGCCGGTAACAGGTAGTTCAGGGCAGCGAGAGAAGAGGACACCCGTAATTCGCATGGTTCCCACGCTCCAGCGTGGTAACCCATCCCGGGGCGCTCCAGCGCCGAGGGGCGGGCCGGGCTCGGCAGCTGCGCCGGACACCCTCGGCGCAGAGCGCCTAAAGCTGCATTCCCACGCTGGAGCGTGGGAACGATGATAATCAGCCCTTTCACGGCGGGCAGCGGCTCGTTGCGGGCCTCGGCCTGGTCCAGCCCCACGAATTCGTCGCCGGGCAGGTCGGTGGCGGCGGGCCCCGTCAGATCCCGAATCACCGGCGTGCCGCAGTCGCGCATCACCGCGGCGATCTCCGCCGCCGCAGCGGCCGAGGCCGAGACCCCGTTGCAGCCCAAACGCACCGCCGCCGCGGCCGCGGCCGCGGATTCCGCGCCCTGCAACACCAGCGCCATGGGCGTCTCGGCCCGCTTGGCCGCCGCCTCCAGGGCCGGTAACAGGTAGTTCAGGGCAGCGAGAGAACAGGACACCCGTAATTTTGTGTTCGGACGAAGAACAGAGGAAATATGGGTGTCCACGTCGTTTCCACGTCGTTCCTTTGGACCTGCCCCAGGGCTGTGCTAGAGAACAGGACAAGGGGCTCTTCCGATTGGCCACCTTTGACGACGCGATCCTCGCCTGCGCCGAACCCCTGATGCGACGCTATGCCAACCATCCCGATGGACCTCGCCGACGCTTCACTGGTGCTGCTCGCCGAAGAGCTGGCGCACGGCCTCATCCTCAGCACTGACCAGCGCGACTTCGAGACCTGTCGCTGGAAGCAGCGACACCCTTTTGAGAATCGGCCGGCCCTGGAGTCCTAACAGACTGCACTGGAGTCGAATCCCCGCTAAGCCGCACACAGAGGGCTGTTCCGTCATGAGCTGGACGAGGCAGCGATCTCGCATATTCGGCTTGCCCTCAACCAGAATCAGCTGTTGGCAAACTCACGATTCTAAGAGAAAATGCAGGGTAAGACCGGGCTCCGGCGGGTAGCCGAGGCCAAGAGGGCGTCCGAAAAAGCAGCAAGATGATACACTGGAGCGATGCGCGGGCCAACTTGAATTGCCGCTATGAATAGTATTGATCGAAAAACAATTCGAGCCTGGCCCCTTTAATTATCGGCCAGGTTGGTGATGCGCACCCGGCGCAGTTCGATGTCGTCCTCCGGCGAGACGACGATGTCGGTGTGCAGCTCGAATGCGCCATCGCGGCGGCGAAACTCGGCCCGCCCCTCGGAGAAGATCGCCTCGTAGGCGCTGCCCCGTTGCCGGGTTGGCTGGCGGACCAGACCGCGCCGCTGTGCGGGTCGCGCAGGTAGCAGAAGTTGCCCAGGTGGTCGCGGGTGGCGTCCGGCGGCCCGCGGGTGATGTCCAACGCCCTCCCTGAGTTATCCCAGGGCCAGCCGCCTGCGGGCCAGTGTGGCGCGTCTGCCGCTGGCGTCCCTGGTGCTGGAGACCGACGCCCCGGATCAACCCGATGTGGATTGGCGCGGGCGGCGCAACGAACCTGCCCGGCTGGTGCGGATACTCCAGGCCCTGACTGAGCTGCGCCGGGAAAGCCCCGAGGCCAGCTACGCCAAGGCCATGGAGCTGTTTGCGCCGGGGGAGGGCTGAGGCTCAGGGCTGCTCCTTGTTAGGGGAGCGTGGTTAGGGGAGCGTGGTGGTGGAAAATCGATGTATTAGAGCAGGCCGAGCAAGAACGCATCCTGTCCGTGGTACACAGTCTGCTGCGCGACGCCAAGGTTCTTCAGGTCTATCGCATGAGCGCCTAAGGAGGATTCAATATGCAACCACAGGTAGAACAGATGTTGGAGAAGCTGGAACACCTCACCCCCGCCCGCTTGGCAGAGGTGGAAGACTTTATCGATTTTCTACACCAACGTGATCAGGATAAACGCTTGCGCCAGGACTACGCACGCGCCTCCGAAGCCGCTTTCGCCAAGGTCTGGGATAACGACGAAGATGCCGTCTACGACTCGTTATAACTTCGGCGATGTGGTGCTGGTGGGTTTCCCCTTCACCAGCCTGCAAGTCACCAAGAAACGCCCCGCTGTGGTCATCAGCCGAAAGGCCTATCAGCAAAACCGGCCAGATGTGATTCTGATGGCGGTCACCAGCCAGATACGGCAACCGCTGGCCACCGGCGAGGCCATTCTGCAGGACTGGCAGGCGGCGGGGCTGGCCAAGCCCTCGGTGCTCAAACCGCTGATCGCAACCCTGGAGCAAAACCAGATCGTCAAGGTCATCGGACAACTGTCGGCAGCGGACAGGGAAAGTTTGGGGAAGTTGATTCAGACGATTTTAGGAAACCAATAATGACAAAGCCCGCCGAGGCGGGCTTTGTCATGAATCATGATAGCGTGTAGGACAACGCATAAAGTAACTATTCAGGGGTACCCAGGCGCGCAAGGCCCCAGCCAGCCAAGGGAGATCGTAACCGCCACATTCTCCAGATCAAAAAATACAGCGGCTTGCTCTTGACAACATAGGAAAGCCTCCTTATGCTGTAGCCCACCATCCACCAACGGAGACTACAAGGCAAGCATGGGCAACTACTTTGGATCCAAAGCGACTTCGGGCCTATGTCAGCCGATCATTGCGCTGATGCCTCCGCATGACACGGCCAATGCGCCCCCCAGCCGCCTCCATTCAGACAGGCCGCTGGTTCTCGACAAATAATGATCCATCTCTGTGCAGGAGGCGGGTCAATATTTCTTAGCGCTAGTGGGTCAGTTTTTGTGAGTGTTGAGGGTCCGGTGGTCCACCCCAGCGAGAGAACAGGACGAGAGAACTGGAACGAGAGAACAGTACACCCGTGACTTCTGTTTTCAGACGAAGAACGGAGGGCAGCATGGGTGTCCCCTTCGTTTGCTTTGCCCATGACAAAGCGGAGATGGTGCGTTACGGCGCGCGGGGGTGTGGCTGTGGAATTCAAGCTTGGCGCCGGCAAGTCCCGGGACACCCAAAAACAGGTCCCGGGACACCCAAAAAAACCGGCATCGGCCAAGGTTTAGCCGCTGAAGGGAAAGAACAGGACACCCGTGATTTCTGTTTTCAGACGAAGAACGGAGGACAACATGGGTGTCCCCTTCTTCCATTTCCCCTTCTTCCAGGGCCGGGATGCGGCGCGAGAGGGGGCGAGTGAGAGAATGTTAAGAGCGTGGTGGCGGTGTCGATCTGCTGATTTCTGGCACGGGCCATGAGGGTCTCCCGGTAGGATCGGGGGCGATGGTTTGGGTGTAGCCGAAGAGGCGAGGAGGTCGAGTAGTATCTTGGGTGTCCCTTGGTTTTGTGGCATGATCATTCGCAAACCGCGATATCTGAATTCTACATCAAAAGGCCGGAGGCCTCTCTTTTTGTTTACTATAGCTGACCGCGGCTGAAGAGAGGCTAAAGCATCGGAGCCCCGAGATTTCCGACGAAGAACGGCGGGCGAAGAAGACGCGATCTGGTATCTTGTTTTCCGGCAATCGCCTAAGACGATTGCTGGGAATTCTTATACCATCCGGGTATTGGAATTCCCGCCTAGCGCCTGAAGAAGAGGGAAACGATGCTATTGACCATTTCCACCGAGCACAGGCCCGCCACCGATCTCGGTTTTCTGTTGCATAAGCACCCGGATCGATTTCAGAGTTTCGATCTGGCCTTCGGGCGCGCCCATGTCTTCTATTCGGAGGCGAACGAAGGGCGCTGCTCGGCATGCCTGCTGCTCGATATTGATCCGGTGGGTCTGGTTCGCGGCAAGCAACGCCGTCAGGATGAGGTGTTAGGTCGCTACGTCAATGACCGCCCCTACGTTGCATCCTCGTTTATGAGCGTCGCGCTGGCTCGGGTCTACCGCTCGGCGATGGCGGGGCACTGCAAGGATCGGGAGGCGCTGGCCGATACGCCGATCCCGCTGCGGGTGAAGATTGATGTGTTGCCGGTGCGTGGCGGCGGGGGCTTTCTGCTGTCGTTGTTCGAGCCGCTGGGCTATCGGGTGGAGGCGGAGCGTCAGCCGCTGGATGAGCAGTTTCCCGCTTGGGGCGACAGCCCTTACTATTCGGTGACGCTGCACGTCACACGTCGCCTGTCCGAAGTGTTGAGTCATCTGTATGTGCTGATTCCCGTGTTCGACAACCTAAAACACTATTATGTGGGCGAGGATGAACTGGAGAAGCTGCTGGAGAAGGGGGCGGGGTGGCTGGCGGATCATCCGCAAAAGGCGATAATTACCCGCCGCTATCTGAAGAGCCGCTCCAGCCTGCTGCGGCAGGCCCTGGCCCGACTGGTTCAGGATGAGGGTTTGGACGAGGGCGAGGAACCTGTTGCGGCGGCTGAGGAGCGGGAGGCGCAACTGGAGAAGCCGCTGAGCCTCGACCAGCAGCGCAGGGGGGCGGTGATGGCGGCGTTGCGAGGGCGCGGCGCACGCCATGTGTTGGATTTAGGCTGCGGCGAGGGGCGTCTGCTGAAGGAGCTGTTGGACGACGCTCGCTTTGAGCGAGTGGTCGGTATGGATGTCTCCATCCGTGCGCTGGAGATCGCCGAAAAGCGGCTCAAGCTGGACCGACTGCCGCCAAAAAAAGCGGAGCGGTTGCAACTATGGCACGGTTCGCTGATCTATCGCGACAGCCGGCTTCAGGGGTTCGATGCCGCCGCCGTAGTGGAGGTGATTGAGCATCTCGAGGCCTCCCGGCTCTCCGCACTGGAGCGCGTGCTGTTCGAGTTCGCCCGCCCCCGCAGTGTGGTATTGACCACGCCGAATCGGGAGTACAACCAGCTGTGGGCGTCGTTGCCCGCGGGCCGCTTGCGGCATCAGGATCACCGTTTCGAGTGGACCCGGGCGGAGTTTCGCGACTGGGCGGAGGGGGTCGCCGAACGCTTCGGCTACCGGGTCGGTTTCTTGTCGGTGGGGCCAGAGCATGAGACGCTGGGTTCCCCCACCCAGATGGGTCTGTTCGAATTGCCGGAGGGGGGCTAATCATGGAGATCAGGATTCCTGAGCTCTCGCTGGTGGTGCTGATCGGCGCCAGCGGCTGTGGTAAGAGCACCTTCGCTCGCGCGCATTTCGCCCCGACCGAGGTGCTCTCTTCCGATGTCTGCCGGGGGTTGGTCAGCGATGACGAAAACGATCAACAGGCCACCGGCGACGCCTTTGATCTGTTGCACTATATCGCTGCCAAGCGGTTGGCGCGGGGCCGCTTAACCCTGGTCGATGCCACCAACGTCCAGTCCGAGGCGCGCAAACCGCTGGTCAAGCTGGCGCGGGAGTACCACTGCCTGCCGGTGGCGATTGTGCTGAATATGCCCGAGTCGCTGTGCCAGGAACGCAATCGTGAACGCCCTGACCGCAACTTCGGACCCCATGTGGTGCGTCAGCAGCGCGCCCAACTGGGGCGATCCATCAAGGCCTTGAAGCGGGAGGGGTTTCGCCATATCCATGTGCTGAGGAGGCCGGAAGATGTCGATGCCGTCAAGGTAATCCGGGAGCCGCTGTGGAACGACAAGCGGGAGGAGCGAGGGCCCTTCGATATGATAGGCGACGTCCACGGCTGCGGCGACGAACTGGAGGCCCTGCTGGCGGAGCTGGGTTATCGGCGGGGGTGTTGTGAGGCCGATCCGCTATGGGGGGACTTGGCCTATGTCCACCCCGAAGGACGCAAGGCGGTTTTTCTCGGCGATTTGGCGGATCGTGGTCCGCGTATCCTCGATTCGCTGAAGATCGCGCGCAACATGGTGCAACAGGGCAGCGCCCTCTGCGTGCCGGGGAACCACGAAATCAAATTAATGCGCAAACTCAAGGGCAAGAATGTGCGCCTAAACCACGGTCTGGCCGAGAGTATCGCGGAGATCGAAGCGCTGCCCGAGGGGATGCGAGAGCCCTTTGTCCGAGAGCTGACGGACTTCATCGAGAGTCGGGTCAGTCATTATGTGCTGGATAAGGGGCGCTTGGTGGTGGCCCATGCCGGCATGAAGGCATCAATGCAGGGGCGCGGCTCGGGTCGGGTGCGGGAGTTCGCGCTGTATGGCGAGACCACTGGGGAGATCGATGAATTCGGCCTGCCGGTGCGTTATGACTGGGCCGCCGAGTACCGCGGGCAGGCGACGGTGGTCTACGGCCACACGCCGGTTCCCCAGGCCGAATGGCTTAATCGCACGATCAACATCGACACCGGATGCGTCTTCGGCGGGAAACTGAGCGCTCTACGTTACCCGGAGAACGAATTGGTTTCGGTCGATGCGCTGAAGGTCTACTGCGAACCGGTCAAGCCCTTTCTCGAAGAGTCGGCGCTGCCGGAGCGTTCGGTTCAGCACGAGCAGGACGATATCCTGGACGCTGACGACGTGCTCGGCAAAAGGATCGTAAGTACTCGACTGCGACCCAATATCACCATTCGCGAGGAGAATGCCGCTGCCGCGTTGGAGGTGATGAGCCGCTACGCAGTCGATCCCAAATGGCTCATCTACCTGCCGCCGACCATGTCGCCGTCGGAAACCTCTCAACGCGAAGGATGGCTGGAGCATCCAGCCGAAGCCTTTGACTACTACCGCAATCAGGGCGTGCCCAGCGTGGTCTGTCAGGAGAAGCATATGGGCTCGCGGACGGTGGTGGTGATTTGCCGCGACGAAGAGGCGGCGAGCCGGCGCTTCGGGGCTCCTGATGGGAGCGCCGGCAGCGTCTATACCCGAACCGGCCGCCCCTTTTTCAGTGATCCCGAGATGCAGCGGGGGGTTCTGGCCCGGCTGCGAGACGCCCTGACGCGGGTCGGCTTCTGGGGGCGTTTCGACACCGATTGGGCCTGCTTCGACTGCGAGCTGATGCCCTGGTCCGCCAAGGCGCGAGAGCTGCTACGCACCCAATATGCCGCCGTGGGCGCGGCGGGCAAGGCGGCGCTGCCCGAATCGGTCGCGGCGCTTAAGCAGGCGCTGGAACGGATCGGCGACGCGGCAGCGCCGGAGATGGCCGCGACCCTGGCTGACTATCAGGCGCGGCAAGAGCGAGTCGGACGCTTCACCGAGGCTTATCGACGCTACTGCTGGGAGGTCGAAGGTCTTGGCGACCTGAAGCTGGCCCCGTTTCACTTGATGGCCACGGAAAAGCGGGTTCATATCGATCAGACTCACCTGTGGCATATGCGGATCCTGGCTGAAATCTGCGGACAAGATCCCGATCTACTGCTGGCTACTAGATACCGGGTGATTGAGCTGCTTGATCCGGAGAGCCGGCAGCAGGGCGCCCGCTGGTGGGAGAGTCTGACCGAGCAGGGCGGCGAAGGCATGGTCATCAAACCCCTCGACTGGATTCAGCGCGGAAAACGAGGCCTGATCCAACCCGCCCTCAAATGCCGGGGGCGGGAGTATCTGCGTATCATCTACGGCCCTGACTACACCGACGGACCACACCTTGCCCGGCTGCGCAGTCGCGGGCTCGGACGTAAGCGCTCGCTGGCGAGCCGGGAATTCGCACTGGGCATAGAGGCATTGGAGCGCTTTGTCCGCAAGGAACCGTTGCGTCGTATCCATGAGTGCGTGTTTGGCGTGCTGGCGATGGAGAGCGAGCCGGTGGATCCGAGGTTGTAGGGGGGATTTGTCGAAATCGCCCCAAGTCGCCAAGCGTTCAAGGGAATGCTTGGGTGTCTCCTTGGCTCCCTTGTCCCGGTCGAAGTCGCAGGCCCGAAGGGAAGTGCTATAGTGACTACAGCATGGATTGTCCGAAAAGGCGAAGAAACGCCGCAGTTGATCAGCGCATATATCGACACGAAGAGGCAAAAATGAAGTTGTTTGAACTCGACATCGTGGAGGCCGCAGCGCCGAAACCGGATCTTGGCATTGATAGCGCCGAGGCGTCGGAAGATCGCCCGCTGTTGCGATCCGAGCCGGGTTCCGATTGGCAACAGCCAGACACCCGCGGCTGTCGTAGCGTCTATCCATTCGGACCGCGACGCGGTCAAGACTGCATTCCCATGCGGCGCATGGGAGCGAGGCAACAGCACTCGCATAACGCACTCAGTCGTGTTGCCTTCCCCTCCAGTTCAGCCCGGTGTTCCGGCTCGGCATAATTCAGTGGAAAATGCCCTCCGGCGTCTCGGCGCTGAGAATGCGTTTCGACCACTGCAGCAGCTGCTCCGGCTCGGCGGCCGTGATGCGCTCGCGGTAGGTATCGACGCGGTCTGGCCCGACTTTCTCTTGTAGCAGAGCCAGCAGGATGAGGGCTTCGCCCTGCTTGACGCCCTTATCGATCCTGGCCGGTTCAACGGTAGTCAATACTCGCGTCGTCCAATACTTGCGTTCTTGCGGTGTCCAATGCTTGCGCTCGTTTTCATTTTGTCCGCCTGGGTCTTTCGTCTTGTCCCCGAAGCCCATAAGGACCGATCAATTGCCCGTTTTCCACCAGTTCGGCTGTTTCGCGGAAGCACAAACATATCACAACATCGCGATCCCAGCATGCCGCGCGATCCCCTGGGCCAATATTTTGAAATCCTGGTAACAGGACCTGACCGCTTCCTGGTGCGCACCAATGGCGCCATCCGCCGACTTGAGGAAGAACATGGGCTTATTGGCGTCCATTGCCATGGGCATCAGGCTGCGATAATGCCTTAGCGAAGCAAGACTGTAGGGATCATTTGAGACTTTCAGTGCAGCTCCTGGCGGCTCATCGAGTACCGCCTCTCGGTAAGTGGCGGGTATTCTATCCATCCACCGTTGATACGCCTTGACCGGTCGTGAATCGCGCATGCCATGTTGCATGACAACATAACCAATCGGCAGCATTGTCCCTTTGGGTACGGAAAGATCGGGAGGGGCCTTATGAGTCAACTCTGTCCATATCTCACGCCACTCGCGTAACGTTGGTCCAAGGTTCTTCAGGCCCTGAAGAGAGAACAGATCCGGCGCCAACGGCAACACCACCTGATCGGAGGCGATCAGAGCCGCGCGATTAATGGC
Source organism: Gammaproteobacteria bacterium (assembly GCA_011389885.1). Taxonomy (GTDB): domain Bacteria; phylum Pseudomonadota; class Gammaproteobacteria; order Chromatiales; family Chromatiaceae; genus JABBTK01. The sequence continues at coordinate 27,977 of JAABTK010000052.1, forward strand.
CCCAAGGTTTGGTCCTACATCGATCAACACCAACGCGGTCCCGTCCTGCACGGAATCGACAATCAGACGATGAAATGCGGTCATGACCCTGAAAGCGGATTCCTCGCGGTTGTGACAGCGGGGCCAGGCATCCGATAACTTGTCCTCGAATCGGGACAGCCCCAAATCGCCGGCAATGAGACCGAGGTTGTCGGTGATGCGCTGCACTTCCGGCTGGGTGATGTCCCCGATACCTCGCAGGATGGGGCGAATCGCACCGTAGACGGTGTCCGGATGTTCATCGTCCGGCCACAGCTCTTCAAGGCGCTCTTCATCCAGAAACATGGCCGTCAGGTTGGCCTGGGGGTCAAGGTCGATGGCGATCGTATTAACACCATGATCCGCAAACATCCAAGCCAGGTGATAGACCAGGGAGGTCTTTCCTACTCCTCCCTTGTTGTTGAAGAACGCGATGGTTTTCATGGATCCCTCCGGTAGATCTTTACATGCACCGTGCGATCATCGAACTTGTATTCGGCCGGTGGATTCCCGTTCTTTTCCAGCAACGCCTGGGCGCGCTGAACGCCATAACCAAACCGGTTTACGAAACCCAGGGATTTCATCGCCTCGGCGATAATCGGATTGCGGTAGCTGTTACGTGTCGGGAAGTTCTCCGGCGTCGCTTCGCCGTACAGGCCGCCTGGGCTTTGAATCTCGACATGATCGGCAAAAACGTAGAACTGGATAGGTGAGTTGCTGTCGTAGTTTCGGTGCATCACCGCGTTCATTAACAGTTCACGCAGCGCCCACTCGGGGTAGTCTGGCAAGAGACTTTCACTGAAACCTTCAGTGGCGCGCATGCTTGTTTGAATCAGCAAGCGAACCCGGCCCTCCAGCTCTTTCAGTACCGAATGCAGATCACCGGAGATCTCCGCCTGATCGATCGGGAACTCGGTCAGGTCGGTTCCCGGAAGTTTGAGATACTGGATGTAAGCGCCGGGCAAATGAAAGCGCGGATTCTTTCCGAACAACAAGATCCCGGCGTAGGTGGCGCAGGAAAATTCGGGGTCATACAAGCGCAACGAAGCGAGCTGCTGCTCAATGCTCCGGTTGTTCTCCGCGATGGTTTCCGGATCAATCGCCTCTCTTCGGTATGCGTCGAACTGCCCCAACGCGATCTCTTTGATTCCAGCCTCGCGACACGGGCGGGCATCAAAGGAACGTGCCAGCGCCACCCGTCGCTCGGACAGTATGCGCTCCTCCTGCTCATTGGCCACCGCCCGACGCGGTCCTACACGAATCCAGACCCGCCCCTTGTAACGCAGCGGCGGCAGATCCGATGGCTGGACCGCGACCACGGCTACATCCCCTCCATTCAGCGCGAACCGGGCGACGCTCATGGCTGGCTGCGGCAGAATATTGCCATCCGAACGGATCGCGCCAAGGTTTTTCAGCAGTTCATCGGTCACCGTCAGGCCGGAGAGTGCTCCGCCATCATGTACGCCAATGAGCAGGTAGCCGGGTTCGCCGTGGCCGGGCAGGTCGTTGGCGAAGGCGCAGATCGCCTCGCCGAACTTGTCAGTCTCGTTGGTTGATATCGTGCGCTCCACGCGATCGGATTCCAGGTCGGTGAGCAGATCGATCAATTGTGGCTCAGTGAGCATGGTGTTCCCTCTGAATCAAATCGCCCGGTAACGGAAACATTGCCGTCAATGATCGTGTTTTGCGGCCATTCTCAGGCTTGATCTCCAGTATAACGCAATCCCGTCACAGCCCCATCTCCCGCCACCGCCTCTCCACCCGCTTCACCGATACCGGATAGGCGGTGCCCACCTCTTGGGCGAAGAGGGAGATCCGCAGCTCCTCCAACATCCAGCGAATCTCATCAATCCGTTCGTCGCCGCGGCGGTCCTTGCGCAGGCGTTGGTCGTAGGCCTGCCACTGGTCGAGCAGGGGTTGGATCTCGCGGATGCGTTGTTGGTCGCGGGGGGCTGCGTGTTGCAGTTTGTCGAGGCGGAGTTGGATGGCCTTGAGGTAACGGGGGTAGTGCTGGAGTTGGAGGTAGGGGATCTGTTGCAGGAAGCCCTGGAAGACCAGGCGGTCGAGTTGTTGCTGGATGTCGCTGACCGAGGCCATCCAGTTGAGCTTATTGCTGTTGGCGAGGGCCTTGCGGGCCTTTTGGTAGGCGTCGAGGACCTGGCGGATCAGTTCGACGGTCTGCTGGGCCTGGGGCATGAGGTTGGGTTTGCATGTGTCGAGGCGCTGGTGGAAGGCGTCGGCGTCGCGCAGGGGCGGCTGGTCTTCCAGGAAGGTGAGGTCCACGATCAGCGCCACCAGTTCGTTTTCCAGGTCCGGCTTCTTGGGGGCCTCCAGCCCTTCGGGGGGCTTGGCGGCCTTGGCGTATTGCAACCGCATGCCCTGCAACCCGGGGAGGTTCTTGCGCAGGTAGCGCATGTCCTGGGGCAGGGCGAGCTGAATCAGGCGGCGCAGGCCGGCGCGGGTGGCGCGTTCGGCGTTGGGTTTTGAGTCCAGCACCTGGAGGGCCGCCGAATCGCCTTGGTCGATCAGGGCGGGGTATCCGCGAATGGTGATGGTTGGGCCTTGGGGCTTGGTTTTGGCTCGGTCCCTCCCCCCTTCAGAAGGGAGGGGGGCGTTGTTGAGTTCGATGGATTCGGGCAGTTCGCCGAAGTCCCACTGCTTGATGCCGACCCGCTCCAGTTCGGCCCCGGGGAGTTGGTGGTACGTCTGCTCGCCCTTGCCGCCGTGCTTGCGCTTGAGTTCGCCCAGGTCGCGGCCGGCGTCGAGGGGTTTGCCGCCCTCGTCGAGGACCTGGATGTGCATGCGCAGGTGGTCGGGCACGGCGGCCTCGTCCCAGGCCTCTTCGGGGATGTGTACGCCGGTGAGGGTCTTGATCTGTACGCCCAGGTCGCGGATCAGGGGGCGGTCCGAGGGCGTCAGGTGCTTGAGCAGCCGGTCGGCGGTCTCGGGGATGGGCACCAGATTCTTGCGTAGGTTCTTGGGCAGGCCGCGCAGCAGGGCGATGATGCGCTCGCGCAGCAGGCCGGGCACCAGCCACTGGCAGCGCTCCTCGGTGACCTGGTTGAGCACCGCCCGCGGGGCCTTGAGGGTGACGCCATCGGCCTGGTGCGCAGGGTCGAAACGATACTCCAGCGGCAGGTGCATGCCGTTGAGGTCGAGGGTGTCGGGGTAGAGTTTTTCGGTGGCGAGTTGCTCCTGTTTGAGCAGGTCCTCCATGCGCATGTGCAGCCGTTTGGGCTCGGATTTGGCGGCCTTCTTCAGCCACTGCTCGAACTGGGGCGTGGAGTAGATGCCCTCGGGGACACGATTCTTGTAGAAGGCATGGATCTGTTCCTCGTCCACCAGCAGGTCGCGGCGGCGCTCCTTGGCCTCCAGCTCGCGCACCGATTCGATCAGCTCCTGGTTGTGTCGCCAGAAGGGGGCGCGGGTGTCGAAATCGCCCTCCACCAGGGCGAAGCGGAGGAAGATCTCGCGGGACTCTTCCGGGTCGATGGGGCCGAAGTTGACCTTGCGCCGAGGCACGATCACCAGCCCGAACAGGGTGACCTTCTCGTAGGCCGCCACCTGGCCGCGCTTCTTCTCCCAGTGGGGTTCGGCGTAGCTGCGCTTCAGCAAGTGGCCGGCCATGGACTCGATCCACTCGGGCTGCACCTGGGCCACGTTGCGGGCGTAGAGCTTGGTGGTCTCCACCAGCTCCGCGGCCACCACCCACTTGGGCTGGCGCTTGAACTGGCCGGAGCCGGGGAAGATGTGAAACTTGCTGTTGCGCGCGCCCTGATATTCGCGATCCGCCCCGCTGCCTTTGAAGCCGATGTGGGAGAGCAGGCCTGAGAGGATGGCGCGGTGGATCAGCGGGGCGTTGTTGTCGAGTTGTTTGCGCTGCTCTTCCGGGTTCGGTCCGGCTGAAGGCTCGACCTCCGGGCGTGATTTGGAGGTCGAGGCTTTACTGTGAATCCACCGAGGAGTGGCAATCCTTAGAGGACTGCCACTCCTTGGGCTGCCGGACGGTCCGCCTGAAGGCTCAACCTCCTTATGCCGAGCGGTCTTGTCATCGGTATACCCCATCTCGTGCAACTGCCCGCGCAGCTGGTGGTGGATGTCGTGCCACTCCTGCACCCGGGTCCAGGAGAGGAAGCGCTGTTTGCAGTAGCTTCGGAATTTGCGCTTGCTCAGGTGCCTGCGCTGTTCTTCGAGATGGTTCCAGAGGTTCACGAAGCTGAGGAAGTCGGAGGCCTCGTGGACGAATTCGGCGTGGGCCTCGTCGGCGGCCTGTTGTTTGTCGTGGGGGCGGTCGCGGGGGTCCTGCACGCTGAGGGCCGCGGCGATCACCAGCACATCCCGCAGGCAGTGGCTATGCGCCGCCTCCAGCAGCATGCGGCCGATGCGCGGGTCCACCGGCAGGCGGGCGAGCTTGCGGCCCAGGCGGGTGACCTTGCGCTCGCCGTCCACCGCGCCGATCTCCTCCAGCACCCGGTAGCCGTCCTTGATCAGGCGGTGGTCCGGCGGGTCCACGAAGGGGAACTTGGCGATCTCGCCGAAGCCCAGCAGCTTCATTTGCAGGATCACCGAGGCGAGGTTGGTGCGCAGGATCTCGGGCTCGGTGAACTCGGCGCGGGACGCGAAATCGGCCTCCTCGTAGAGGCGGATGCAGACCCCCTCCGCCACCCGCCCGCAGCGCCCCTTGCGCTGGTTGGCGCTGGCCTGGGAGACCCGTTCGACGGGTAATCTTTGCACCTTGCTGCGGTGGCTGTAGCGGGAGATGCGGGCAAAGCCGGTGTCGATCACATAGCGGATGCCCGGCACCGTGAGGGAGGTCTCGGCCACGTTGGTGGAAAGCACGATCCGCCGCTGGCCCGAGGGGTGGAAGATCTTCTGCTGCTCGCCGGCGCTCAGGCGGGCATAGAGGGGCAGGATCTCGGTGACCTGGAGCCTGTGCTTGCGCAGCGACTCGGCGGTCTCGCGGATCTCCCGCTCGCCGGAGAGGAAGATCAGGATATCGCCGCGGTCGATGCGGGAGAGCTCGTCCACCGCGTCGAGGATGGCCTGTTGCATCTCCTCGTCGCGTTCGGAGAAGGTCTGGAGTTCCTGTTTGGCTTCGGCCTCCGTCTGTGTAGATGAATCCACAACGACCTCTCCCGGCGGCCGATACCGCACCTCCACCGGATAGGTACGCCCCGAAACGTTAATGATGGGCGCATCGTGGAGGTGTTTGGAGAAGCGCTCCGGGTCGATGGTGGCGGAGGTGATGATCAGCTTGAGGTCCGGGCGCCTGGGTAGCAGCTGTTGCAGATAGCCGATCAAAAAGTCGATATTGAGGCTGCGCTCGTGGGCCTCGTCGATGATCAGGGTATCGTATTCGTTGAGAAAGCGATCCTGCTGGATCTCCGCCAGCAGCATGCCGTCGGTGACCAGCTTGATCTGGGTCTCGGGCCGCACCTGGTCGTGGAAGCGGACCTTGAACCCCACCGTGGTCCCCAGCTCCCGCCCCAGCTCCTCCGAGATCCGCGCCGCCAACGAACGCGCCGCGATGCGCCGCGGCTGGGTGTGGCCGATGCGCCCGAACACCCCGCGTCCCAACCCCAGGCAGATCTTGGGCAACTGGGTGGACTTGCCCGACCCGGTCTCGCCGCACAGTACGATCACCTGATGCTTCTCGATCAGCTCGGCGATCTCCGCCTGTTTCTCGCTGATGGGCAGCTCGGGCGGGTAGCGGGGTATAGGCGTTTGGGCGCGGCGCTGTTCGGCGAGCCTGCGGGAATGCTCGATCTGCTGTCGCAGGCGCTCCAGGCCCTCGCCCACTGGCTTGCCCTCCTTGGCGCGACGCTTCAGGCCTTGCAGGCGCTTGCGCAGGCCGTGGCGGTCGGCGAGGAGGCAGTAGTCGATTTGATCGGGGTTGGGAAAGGGGTTATCGGACATCGAAAGCTCGGAAAAAAGGAACGCAGAGGGTGAGGAGGGCCGCAAAGGGGTCAAAGTGTATGGATGAAGGCATCCCGGAATGCCTTCGTCGGACAGTTCGCCAACTGCTTGATTTAGGCCGATCTCAAGCCTAGGCGACGGGATGCCCTAATCTACAACATCTTGAGGTTGCACCCAACCTCGCAAGCCGCCCGCGGAAGGCCCCGCCAACCACACGGGTCGAAAAGGAGCCTCATCAACAGAGTCTCTTGTTCGGAGAAGGTTGCCTGATACAGACCCCCCCCGTGCTGGAGATTGAGCCAAAACCCTACGGACATGTCGAAGAATTTCTCCAGTCGCAGGGCAGCGGCCAGCGCCCCAACAACCGTCGCTGGCCCAGCGGCCCCCGTTTGTCGCGCAGGCTTTCCCTGGACTGAGCCAGCGCCGCGGTTAGCTCGCACGGCCCAGCAAGTTTTTCGGTATCGTTTCCGCAGAGCATTATAGTAGATGGGCGTCCAGTTTGTTTAACGGCCGTCGCCAGCGCTTCGCCTGGGTCGAGGGCATCCGCTACGAGTACGGCGTCAATGACCGCTATCATCAAGAGATCCATGTGGTGACCTGCGAGGAGAGCTGGGAAGAGCTCGACGAGGACAATCAGCTCGTCACCAAGCACTCGCTTCATGCCTGGATCT
>JAABTK010000053.1 GCA_011389885.1 Gammaproteobacteria bacterium
CCGACCCGCACCCCAACGCCTTCGGCTTCGCCCTCGCGGACTACCTGGAGCTGCTGGACTGGACCGGCCGGGCGGTGCGAAACGACAAGCGCGGGGCCATCGATTCGGAGATTCCGCCGATACTGGAGCGCCTGGGCCTGGATCCCGAGGGCTTCTTAAATCAAACGGCGGGCCGAGGCCGATTCGGCCGACTCACGGCCCTGGGACGGGTGGACCGGATCAAGCAGGCCGCCGACGGATTCGGCCGGAAATTCCTGCGGGGCATCGGCGAGGCCCGAAGGCTCTACAGTCGGCCGGCGACGGTTTTGCCGTCGTAATCGGGAGCCGCTGGGAGGGCCGGGTTTGGAATACAGGTGACTCCCGGACCAACTGGTGACGCTGCCGCCGCCGTGTCGCCCATACCCTCAGCGTGGCATAGGCGTAGCCAGAGACCGTCTGCTCCCCTCTTGATTCCCCAGCCCGGCCACATCCGGAGAATTAAGCCTGGTGGGATTTAAGTGAATCCGCTCCCGTTGCCCCCAATCCAGTAACTAGAACTTGGGTGTCGCCGTAGTTCACCGCATAGTTCCATGGTACAACTTGGGTGTCCCGCATACTGCATACTTCGCATACTTCCAGAACTTGGGTGTCCCCGTACATTTCCGTACATTCTTCTGCCCGTACATGCCTGCCGTCCCCGTACATGCCGCCCGTACATGCCGGGTGTCCCCGTATCCCCGCCGTATCCCCGTACATGTCCCCGTACATGGCCCCGTACATGCCGTACATGGCCCCGCACATGTGTCCCCGTACATGGCCGGACTAGAGCCCGGACTCTGCGGGAGGGTCCCGTGCCGAGTCTGGCGGGCGGCGCCGTTTCTGTGGGATTATACGCGGCCTGATCGGATAAAGAAGAAAGCGCCCCGCTATGAGCGATACCGACGACGAGCTGGTCCGGGTGACCATTAACGGCAAGGAGATCCGCGCCCCGGGCAATCTTTCCACCATTCAGGCCCTGTGGTTTGCGGGCTATCCGCGGGTGAAGGGCGTGGGGTGTCTGGAGGGGGTGTGCGGTTCCTGCCGCATCCTGGTGCGACGCAAGGACAGCCCCGAGGTGGCTATGGCGCTGGGTTGTCAGACCCTGATCGAGGACGGCATGGAGGTGCATTTCCTGGTCTTTCCCACGCCTACGCATCACGCCTATCAACTGGACGAGATCGCCAATTCCTGGGAGGTGCAGGCCCAGTTCCACCGCATCTTCCCCGAGGCGGTGCATTGCCGCCATTGCCATGGCTGTGATGTGTCCTGCCCCAAGGGGATCGAGGTGGAGAAGGGGGTGGAGCTGGCGGGCAAGGGGCGCTTTCGCGAGGCCAGCGAGCTGTTCGTGGCGTGCGTGATGTGCGATTTTTGCATGACCGCCTGCCCCGAGCATATCGCGCCCAATCATTTGGGGCTGTTCGCGCGTCGGGTTACGGCCTATTTCCATATCCGCCCCTCCAACCTGATTAGCCGGTTGGAAGAATTGCGGCGTAACGAACATCCAATTCGGACCGACTGAGCCATGGCCCAAGGCACCCCTTATGCGGCGGCCCTTGCGGCCTATCGCCCGCAGGCGCAACGGCCCCTGGCGCCCCAAACCCTGTCCGGCGAGGCGCTGCTCAAGGCCTTTCACCCGGATTATTACGCCGGCTCCCTGGCGCCGTTGCAGGTGGGGCCGAACCAGGGCGAGATGTGCCACCGGCAATTGGCCCAGGTGCTGCAAGCCGATGCCCGCATCGACGAGGCGGACCTGGCCGGGGCGCCGGTGCTGGAGACGGGTATCCTGGTGATCGGCGGCGGCGGGGCGGGCTGCGCCGCGGCGTTGGCGGCGCGTCAGGCCGGGGCCAAGGTGACCCTGGCCACCAAGCTGCGCCTGGGCGACAGCAATACGGTGATGGCCGAGGGCGGGATTCAGGCCTCCATCGCCCCGGCCGACACCCCGCAACAGCACTACGACGACACCATGCGCGCCGGCCGCCGCCTGGGGGACAAGCGGTTGGTGGCGCGCATGGCGATGGAGGCGCCGGAGGTGATCCGCTGGCTGATCCAGCAGGGCATGCAGTTCGACCTGGATCAGTACGGCGACATCCTGTTGCGCCGCGCCGGCGGCGCCAGTGCCGAGCGCGTGGCCTATTATCGCGACTACACCGGTTTGGAGATGATGCGGGTGCTGCGCGAGTCGGTGCTCAACAGCAATATCCAGGTGTTGGACTACTCGCCGGCGGTGGAGTTATTGTCCAACGAGTTGGGCCACTGCGCCGGGGCGGTGCTCAGCTCGCTGAAGGACTGCTCCTATATCATGGTCAAGGCCAAGTCGGTAATCCTGGCCACCGGCGGCATCGGCCGTATGCATATCAACGGCTTTCCCACCTCCAATCACTTCGGGGCCACCGGCGATGGGCTGGTGCTGGCCTATCGGCTGGGGGCCAAGCTGGTCGATTTGGACTCCTATCAATATCATCCCTCCGGCCTGGCCTACCCCCAACACCTGGCCGGCTCGCTGATCACCGAGGGCGTGCGCTCGGCCGGGGCCTACCTGCTGAACGCCCGGGGCGAGCGCTTCATCGACGAATTGAAGCCGCGAGATCAGGTTTCTTCCGCCATCCTGCGCGAGTGCGCCGAGGGCCGGGGCGTGGCGGCGGGCGAGGCCCAGGGCATTTGGCTGGACACCCCGGGGGTGGAGCTGCGCCAGCCGGGCCTGCTGAAGGAACGCTTCCCGAAGCTTGTGGATTTGGGCAAGAAATCCGACGTGAACCCGCTCACCACGCCGCTGTTGATCTATCCCACCCTGCATTACCAAAATGGCGGCGCGCGCATCGACGAGCACGGCCGCTCCACGGCGCCGGGGCTCTACTGCGTGGGCGAGGTGAGCGGCGGCATTCACGGCAAGAACCGCCTCATGGGCAATTCGCTGATGGACATTATCTGCTTCGGCCGCCGCGCCGGGGCGCATGCCGCCGAGCGCTGCCACCTAATGAGCCACAAGCGGGTTTCTTTGGAACACCTCAGCCGGGTGCGCCGCGAGCTGGCCCTGGCCGAGCTGCCGCTGGATATCAAGGGGCCGATGCTGTTCCCCGAGTGCGCCAAGCCCGAAAAAGACTCGGACTACGACGGGCTGCGGCGAAATCGGGGGCCTGAAGGATGAGGGGTTTTTATAACGCAAAGGGCGCAGAGGGGGGCGCAAAGGGCGCAAAGCGGATTTGTTTTTTTCGGCCTCCGCGGGCGCAGCGTTCAAACGCCGAGCCGCGGTCTTTTGCGGTCCATACCGGACCAAAGCCCGGACTCCGAGCGGCTGCGGCTTGGCGTTGGAGTACACGCCTTGGCGTGTGCGCGCCTGTACTTTCACAGTAAAGCCTCAACCTCCATGGATGGAAAAGCAGGGCGCTGTGCCGCAAAAAACACCTTCGCGCCCTTCGCGCCCTTCGCGCCCTTCGCGCCCTTCGCGCCGCCTTCGCGCCGCCTTGGCGTCCTTTGCGTTATCTGTTCATGCAACCACCTGGAGCAAGCCCCATGAAACCGCTGAATTATGTGTTGCTGCGTCAGGAGATCCGGGTGGGGCCGGATCTGGGGGCCTGGCTGGCCCAGGGCGGCGGCGAGGGGTTGGAGCAGGCGCTGGCGGACCCCGCGGCTCTGATTCCGCTGATCGAGGCGGCGGACCTGCGGGGCCTCGGCGGCAGCGGTTTCCCCGCCCACCGCAAGTGGCGCTTTATGGCCGAAAGCGGGCCGGCGGCGGCCAAGTACCTTATCGTTAACGGCAACGAGGACGAGCCCGGCACCTTCAAGGACCGGCTGTTGTTGGACGAGACGCCGCATCAGGTGATTGAGGGCGCGCTCATCGCCGCGGCGGCGGTGGGGGCCACGCAGGTTCTGTTCTACATCAACCCCGCCATCACCCAGGGCCTGCGGCATATCCGTAAGGCGGTGAAGCAGTGGCAGGAGTCGGGGCTGCTGGAGCGCTACGGCCGGCCCATCGAACTCAAGGTGCATCCGAGTTCGGGCCACTACATCGGCGGCGAGGAGACCGCGGCCATCTCCTCGGTGGAGGGCGGCTTTCCGTTCCCCAAGGTCAAGCCGCCCTATCCGGCGGAAAAGGGCGTGCATGGCCACCCGACCCTAATCAATAACGTAGAGACCCTGTCCAATGTGTCGCATATCGTGCGCCGCGGGGCGCCGTGGTTTCGCGATCTGGGCCTCGGCGCCGCCTCGGGCGCCAAGCTCTACTGTTTGAGCGGCGACGTGCTCAGGCCGGGGGTCTACGAGCTACCCATGGGCACGCCGCTGGCCGAGCTGGTGTACCAGCACGGCAATGGCCTGTTGCTGGACAAAAAGCTCAAGGCCGTGTTTACCGGCGGCCCCTCCAACACCATCCTCACCGCCAAGGATCTGGACGTGGCGTTGGACTTCGAGTCGGTGCTCCAGCGCCGCGCCCGCCTGGGCACCGGGGCCATGATCGTGGTCTCTCACGGCACCGGCATCGTCAAGCGCGTCACCGAGTACCTGAACTTCTTCGCCGCCTCCTCCTGCGGCCAATGCCCGTCGTGCAAGACCGGCACCTATTATGCGGCGCTGCTGCTGCGCAAGATCGACACCGGCCAGGGCTCCCGCGCGGATCTCGAATCCCTGCAAAACCTCTGCCGCATCCTGCCCGGCTCCGGCCGCTGCCACCTGCCAGACGGCGCTATTGCGGTGCTAAGGAGTTCGCTGGATCAGTTTATGCCCGAGTACGAGCAGGCCATCGGCGGCCGACGGCCGTAGCCCGCGTGAATTCCACCCCCGGAATTGGTGCTGTAAAGGCCGCGAACGGCGCTTATAATCGGCGCTAAACCCCTGTTTGCCGTGTTGTCGTCTGCCATGCCCATGCCCCGCCTATTCGTAAACGCCCTAACCCATTTGGATGTGTCCCTGTTCGACCCCGAGGCGGGCCTAGTTGGGATGACCTGGCTGGCGGACGTGGAGCTGGGCGGCGATTTGGACGAGCAGGGCATGGTGCTGGACTTCGGGACGGTGAAGCAGGCCGTGAAGCGGCGCATCGATCAGGAGTTCGATCACCGTTTGCTGGTGCCGACCGGTTTTCTCGGCTGTGCGCTGGATCAGGCCGCAGGCCTGGCCGAGGTGGAGTGGCGGACCGCGGACGGCGGGCGGTGGCGACACCAGGGGCCGGCGGCGGCGGTGCGTGAGATTGCGGCCGAGCGGGCGGAGGCGTCGGTGCTGGAGCAGGCGATTACGGCGGATTTGAGGGCGGTGCTGCCGGGCAATGTGCGAACGGTAGGGGTGCGGCTGCGGCCGGAGACGGACCCCGCGGCGGTGTTCTTTCGCTACAGCCACGGCCTGAAGCGGCACGGCGGCAACTGCCAGCGCATTGCCCACGGCCACCGCTCGCGCCTGGAGATTTTCCGCAACGGGGCGCGGGACTCGGCGCTGGAGCGGGCCTGGGGGGCGCGCTGGCGGGATATCTACCTCGCCCAGCGGGAGGATTTGGCGGGCGCAACGGATGGGCGTTTGATCTTCGATTACCAGGCCGGTCAAGGCGATTTTCGGCTCGAACTGCCGGCGGATCGCTGCTATCTGACCGATCAGCCCACCACCATCGAGAACCTCGCGAGCCACCTGGCCGCAAGGCTGAAGGCGGCCGAACCCGAGGCCCGTTTCGCCGTGCGCCTGTACGAGGGCGTGGACAAGGGCGCGGCGGTGGAGACGGAATGATTCGAGTGATTGCAACGCGCGGCTTGAGACCGGGGCTGAAGGTCGCTATGCTCTGCTAATGAATGGTTTAATTGTTTTTTTAGCGATCTTCGTCGGCCTGCCGCTGTTCGAGCTGTATTGGTTGATTGAGGTGGGGCAGGAAATCGGCGCCTTGCCGACGATTCTGCTGACCGTGGTCACCGCAGTGGTCGGGGGCGCGCTGGTGCGGTATCAGGGGTTTTCCACCCTAATGCGCGTGCAGCACGCGCTGGAGCGCGGCGAGGTCCCCGCGTTGGAGATGGTCGAGGGCTTCATCCTGCTGCTGTGCGGGCTGCTGCTGCTGCTGCCGGGCTTCTTTACCGACATCCTGGGCTTTCTGGCCCTAATTCCGCCGCTGCGGCGATTGGCGATTATCGCCTTCGCGCGCGCCCGCGGGGTGATGGGGCCGATCCCGGACCCGGCGCAGCGCCCGCCGCAAGATCAGCAGCAGAAGACCTTGGAGGGCGAATACTGGCGCGAGGACGACGACGACCGGCCCGGCGGCTGACGGCCCGGCCTGCCGCCCGGCGGCTGCACCGGTGCGCCTGCCTCAGATAACGGCTTGCTCTGCATTTCGAGAGCGCCGTTGGGGGCTGCTTTTGAGGTTCAGGCCTTGGCTGGGCTTGGGGGCTTCGTTGGCCTAAGCACTAAGCACTGCCCACTAACCACTAACCCACTAACCACTGCCCGCCTCGTTCCTCGGCGCATGCTATTCCCGGCACGCGTCGATCGGCGCCGAAGGCCCTCTCTCGCCAAGACGCAAAGGGTGCTAAGGAAAAACCTTTGCTTCTCTGCGCCCTCTGCGGTTCTCCGTGTGCTCTGCGTCCCAAGGGCGCCTGGGTTGTTTCCGACACTTAGGCACAGCCGTACTAGGTCGCCGTTTGGACCCGCTCGCCGCGGCTTTCCTTCCAATCGTTACGCAGGCGATACCACAAGCGGCCCAGCTGTTCGTGCAGGGCCTGGCTGCTCTCCTTGAGGGCCGCGGCATCGGGCAGCAGGTCGCGAAAGCGCATCCGCTGTTCGGCCTTGAACAGGGTCGGGGCGGGCAGGGCCTCCACCCCGGCGCGCTTGAAGGCCCGCAGTGCGCGCCGCATGTGGCGCGCATGGGTTACCAACAACACCGGGCCGATACGCTTGCGCTTCAGGATCTTGGCCGTGAATAGGGCATTTTCCCGCGTGGTGCGGCTGCGGTCTTCCACCGCCGCCACCCGCACGCCGAATTCCTCGCGCAGTACCTGCGCCGCGAGGCGCGCCTCTGGGACATAGGCCTCGCCGGAGCCGCCGGTGGGGATCACCGGCAGATCGGTGCTGCGCGACAACCAAGCGGCATAGCGCAGGCGCTCCAACAACTCCCCGGCGACGGTGTCGCCGCCGTATTCGGGGGCGCCGGCATACAGCCCGCCGCCGAGCACCACGATGGCCTCGGCCTGGCGAATGGCGCTTGCGGCCACCGGCTCGATGCCCTGTTGCGCCCGCTGGGCCAGGGTGCTGGACACCAACGGGGTGCTGAGCAGCCACAGCCCGAGCAGTGCCATGAACACCAGAAAACGGCCGAACCAGCCCTTGCCGAGGGCGAACCCGAGCAGTGCCAGGATCAACAATCCGCCGGGCGGTAGAATCAGCGGCTTGAGGGTCCAGATGATTTCTTGCAGCATCGGTCAGGTCTCCGGGCGACGGCCCAGGGCCGCCTTGGCCTGCTGGTCCGCGTGGTAGGAAGAACGCACCAGGGGCGCGCTGGCCACGCCGGTGAAGCCGAGGGATTCGGCCAAGTCCTTGAGTCGATCGAATTCCGCGGGCGGCAGATAGCGCTCCACCGGCAAGTGGTCGCGGCTGGGTTGCAGGTATTGGCCGAGGGTGAGCAGGCTGCAATGGTGCGCCCGCAGGTCGCGCAGGGTCTGTTCCACCTGCTCGACGCTCTCGCCGAGACCGAGCATCAACCCGGACTTGGTGGGAATGTGCGGAAAACGTTGGTGAAAACGCGCCAGCAGCTGCAAAGACTGGGCATAGTCGGCGCCGGGCCGCACTTTGCGATAAAGCGCCGGCACGGTTTCGATGTTGTGATTGAAGACCGCTGGCGGGGCGCTCGCCAGGGCCTCCAATGCGATGTCCATGCGGCCGCGAAAATCCGGCGTCAGCAGCTCGATGCCCAACTCCGGCGAGGCCTCGCGCAGGGCCGCCACGCAGGCGGCGAAGTGTCCGGCGCCGCCGTCGCGCAGGTCGTCGCGATCCACCGAGGTGATGACCACGAAGCGCAGCCCCATGGCCGCCACCGTGCGGCCCAAGCGCGCGGGTTCGTCCGGATCCGGCGGCGCCGGTTTGCCGTGGGCCACGTCGCAAAAGGGGCAGCGCCGGGTGCAGCGATCCCCCAGGATCATAAAGGTAGCGGTGCCGTGGGAGAAGCATTCGCTCAGGTTGGGGCAAGCGGCCTCTTCACACACCGTAGATAAACCCGAGCCGCGCAACAGCCCGCGCACCCGAGTCACCCCCGGCTGCACCGGGCGAATGCGCAGCCAAGCGGGCTTAGGCGGCGATTTTTTGGCCGGTTCCGCCTTCACCCGCAGGCGCGCGAGCTTTTCCGCCCCCCGTTGATGGGTCTCGGGGGTGCAGCGGGAAGGCGCTTGCAGGGGGGCGGGGCCGGGCATGGGCGGGGTTTTCGACGACATGCACGGCATTGTAGCCCTTTGCGCCCGAAAAGAGCAGGGGCGGGAGTGGCTGATCAGTCTTCCGGGTTCAGGGCCTCGCGGGCCTCGGTGGCGATCTCCCGCACCTGCGGGTCCGGATCTTGGGTCAGCGGGGCCAGGGCGGCGCGGGCCTCGGCGTCGCCCGCCAGGCCCAAAAAGTGCGCCGCATCGGCGCGCATCCGGGCGTCCTCGTGGCCCAGCAACTCCAGCAGGCGCGGTTGCGCCGCGCGCCCGATGTCGGACCCGGCTAGGTCCTCCAGCACCGCGCCGATGCCGATGCGCACCGCCAGCGGGGTCTCGGCATCGGCCAGTTTGTCGATCAGCTCGATCAGGGCCTTGGCGTCGGCCCGCACCCGTTCGGTCACCCGCTCCAGCTCTTGTTCCTCCAACAAGCGCGCCAGGTAGTCGCCCTGCTGCGGCTCCGCCGCCGCCGCCTGTTCGGCCCAGCGCCGTAGCTCCGCCGCCGATTGCAGGCCGGTGAACTCGTATTCGCCGATGCGCGTCCAGGGCGCCGAACGCACCCCGAGCGCCTGCGCCGCCTCGGGGCGTTGGACGATGTTAATCACCTCCAGACGGCCGATGCGGCCCTCCTTCACCAGCTCGGACAGGGCCGCCAGCACCTGCGGGCAGTGGGCGCAGCCGGTGGCGATCAACAGCAGGGCATCCGGGCTGTGGGCTGAATTCGACATAATGTCACCTTATGGTGGTTGACCGGCCTCGCAGCGGCCCCATCGCCGACCGTCAAGCGAAATTCGGGCGCCAGCGGGCCTTAAATGCTGCAAAATGGGGGCTGCGGGCGGATTTTCGACCCCGCTGGCCCGACCAGGGTCGGCGGCGCCCCGGTCGGCCATAACTTTTCCTGATAACCAATAACAAGACTCGGGTATTATCCCGGCCCTTCGCTCGCATCCTGTAAGGGTTGCGGGGCGGCCCCTCACCCGCATGAATAAGCCTTGTTTATGACGATACCCAAAAAACTGTTTGGCACTTTCGCTCGCGAGTAATTAAGGTTGACTGCCCTGAAGCACGGGTTCCGTTCAAAGCGGTGTTTCCGTACCCTGCGCAACGCGTCCCGTCGCTTCCTCGATTGTGTCTTGCCGGCTGGCCTGCTGTCCGCCGGCGTCTAGGGAAGACCCGATTCGCATGAAGATACGGGCGTCGAGGGGTCGAGCCCCTCGGCTTGACGCAAAGAAACCGCTGCCGCGTGCGTTGCGGTAACAACACTGCAGTGAAAACCTAGGAGATAAAGCACCATGCCAACATTTGTGCGTACTGATAAGTGCGATGGCTGCAAGGGCCAGGACAAGACCGCTTGCATGTACATCTGCCCGCATGACCTGATGAAGCTGGACAAAGACGGCTCCGAGACCGGTCACGCCATGAAGTCCTACAACCAGGAGCCGGATCAATGCTGGGAGTGCTACTCCTGCATCAAGATCTGCCCCCAGCAGGCCATCGAAGCCCGTCCTTACGCCGACATCGTGCCCCTCGGCGCCTCCGTGCAGCCCCTGCGCGGCACCGACTCCATCATGTGGACCATCAAGTTCCGCAACGGCACCATGAAGCGCTTCAAGTTCCCCATCCGCACCACCCCGGAAGGCTCCATCGACCCTTACGGCGGCAAGCCCGAAGCTGAAGCCTCCAAGATCACCGAGCCGGGTTTCTTCAACCACAATGAGCAGAAAGGCTACCGCTCCGGCGACGCCAGCGAGCTGATCCGTAAATAAGCGCGCGCGCCACGGATATTTCTACTCAAACCAAACACCTGAGGTATTTAGAATGGCTGAATTCGGAAACCCGGAAGTCGTCGAAGAAGAAGTTGACATCCTCCTGATCGGCGGCGGCATGGCCTGCTGCGGCGCGGCCTACGAGATCGGTCCCTGGATCGATGCCGCCAAGAAAGAAGGCGTGGACATCAGTGTGAAGCTGGTCGATAAGGCCGCCATGGATCGCTCCGGCGCCGTGGCCCAGGGCCTGTCCGCCATCAACACCTACATCGGCTCCGAGCAAGACCCCGCCGACTACGCCCGCATGGTCTCCAACGACCTGATGGGCATCACCCGCGACGACCTGGCCTACGACCTGGGCCGTCACGTCGACGAATCCGTGCATCTGTTCGAAGAATGGGGCCTGCCCATTTGGAAGACCGATGAAAACGGCGAGCGTCACGACGGCTCCAAGGGCCTGACCCCGCTGAAGGACGGCGGCAAGCCCGTGCGTTCCGGCAAGTGGCAGATCATGATTAACGGCGAATCCTACAAGTGGATCGTGGCCGAGGCCGCCAAAAAGGCCCTGGGCACCGACAAGATCCAGGAGCGCGTGTTCATCGTCAAGCTGGTCAACGACAAGAACGACAAAAACCGCATCGCCGGTGCTGTCGGCTTCAACGTGCGCGAGCACAAGCTGCACGTCTACAAGTTCAAGGCCTGCCTGCTGGCCGCCGGCGGCTGCGTGAACATCTTCCGTCCCCGCTCCGTGGGCGAAGGTCAGGGCCGCGCCTGGTACCCGGTCTGGAACGCCGGTTCCACCTACTCCATGGCCGCCGAGGCCGGCGCCGAGCTGACCATGATGGAAAACCGCTTCGTGCCCACCCGCTTCAAAGACGGCTACGGCCCTGTGGGCGCCTGGTTCCTGCTCTTCAAGTCCAAGGCCACCAACGCCTTCGGCGAAGTGTACATGGACACCAACAAGGAGCTGCTCGACGACTACCCCCCCTACGGTCAGACCAAGGTGCCCGCATCCTGCCTGCGCAACCACCTGATGCTGAAGGAAATGAAAGAAGGCCGCGGCCCCATTTGGATGGACACCGTGACCGCCCTCGCCGCCCTGCGCGAGACCCTGTCTCCGCGTGAGGTGAAGCATCTGGAGGCCGAGGCCTGGGAAGACTTCCTCGACATGTGCATCGGTCAGTGCGGCATTTGGGCCGGTGAAAACATCGAGCCGGAGAAGAAGAACTCCGAGCTGATGCCCACCGAACCCTACCTGCTCGGCTCCCACTCCGGCTGCTGCGGCATCTGGACCTCCGGTCCCGAAGACGTGGGCGCGCCCACCGAAGAGACCGAAGCCGGCGTCCCGGACCACCTGCCCAAGGGCTGGAACTGGGGCTATCGCGGCATGACCACCGTGAAGGGCCTGTTCACCGCCGGTGACGGCGTGGGCGCCTCCGGCCACAAGTTCTCCTCCGGTTCACACGCCGAAGGTCGCCTGGCCGCCAAGGCCATGGTCAAGTATGTGATGGACAACCAGGGCCTGAAGCCCGAGCTGGACGCCGACGTGGATTCCCTGATGGAAGAGATCTACCGCCCGGTGCGCACCTACCTGGAGCACAAGGACTACACCACCGCCATCGATGTGAACCCCAACTACATCACCCCGCGGATGTTGCAGTTCCGCCTGCAAAAGATCATGGACGAATACGTGGCCGGTGTGGCGACCTACTACACCACCAACGAGCACATGCTGAGCCTGGCCGAGCAGAAGCTCGAAATGCTCAAGGAAGACGCCCTGAAGATGCGCGCCAAGGACCTGCACGAGCTGCTGCGTGCGTGGGAAAACTACCACCGCATCCTCACCGCGGAAGCCCACATGAAGCACATCCAGTTCCGTGAAGAATCCCGCTATCCGGGCTTCTACTACCGCATGGACAAAAACTTCGTGGACGAAGAAAACTGGCACTGCTTCGTGAACTCCATCTACGACAAGGAAAGCAAGCAATGGACCTGCTTCAAGCGCGCCCACGTCGACATCGTCGACAAGTCCAAGCTGTTCAAGTAAGCCTGACTTGACAGCCTGAGGGCAAGAAACCCGGCCACCCTGCGTGGCCGGGTTTTTTTATCCGCGCGATTTGTGACCCGCAATACCGATTCGGCCCCCCCAAAAGCCTCGAAAAATCCCCGGCTATTGCCGTCTTTTCCATTAGATACCAATCCGGCAAACTAATCCACATGCCTGCCCTCTAATAAAAAATCGCGCCGCGATTTTTTACCCCGGAGAATCCACAATGAGCGACGAACTCGAAATCCCCTTCAAGAGCGACGTCATGCCCGCCAAGCTCGAACTCGGCTCCGAACTCCGGTTCCGCTGCCACAAGGGCATCTCCTGCTTTAACGCCTGCTGCAAGCAGGCCGACATCACCCTCACCCCCTACGACATCCTGCGCCTGAAGGATCGCCTGGGCAAGAGCTTCAGCGAATTCATCAAGGACCACACCGTGCCCTTTCAAATGGACCAGGACGGCGTGCCCGGCATCAAGCTGCGCACCGACAACGACGGCGCCTGCCTGTTCGTCACCGAAGAGGGCTGCTCGGTCTACCCGGACCGCCCCACCTCCTGTCGCTACTACCCCCTCGGCCACATGGCCATGCGCAAGGCCGGCGTGAGCGAGGAAGAGACGCATTATTTTCTGGTGAAAGAAGACCACTGCAAGGGCCACGAAGAAGACCAAGTGCTCACCGTGCAGGAATACCTGCACGATCAGGAGACCGGCCTGTACGACCAAATGAACAAGGAATGGCTGCAAATCCTGCTCAAAAAGCGCTCCGCCGGCCCCAGCGTAGGCCGCCCCTCGGAGACCAGCCTGCAATTCTTCTTCATGGCGTCCTATAACCTGGACAACTTCCGCGCCTTCGTGATGAGTGAAAACTTCCGCAACACCTACGAACTCGACGACGCCACCTACGCGGCGCTGGAAAAAGAAGACCAGGCCCTGCTCCAGTTCGCCAACAAAATGATGCGCCAGGTGCTATTCGGCGAAAAATCCATTCCGGAAAAAGAAGGCGTTTGGGACAAACGCCTGGAAGGGCGCAAAGAGGTCTGGGAGGCCCGCCGTCAGGCTGAAATCGCCCGCAAACAGGCCGAACAGGACGACATGTACGACAACACCTAAATCCCGGCGAGCTGGGCGGCTTGGCGCGGGAAGCCGGCAACTCGGCCGCTAAGAACGCAGAGGGCGCGGAGGGATTTTCGCTTGCTTGCGTTGCGCCCGAGCGCGGGGCGCCTGCCCCGCCCTCGAGTAGGCCTGCGCCGAAGTCACGGAAACAACGTAAAGGTAAAGGTGTGCCGAGTTTGGAGGCTACGTTCGCCTAGGCGCCAGCCACCAACCACCAAACTGAACCACAGATAAACACGGATAGACCCAGATAGCCGTAGCATTCACATTTATTTGCGTCCATTCGCGGTTCAATAGCCCATTTCGCCGCGGTTCCACACTAGTACAGCTGCGCCTAAGCACCAACCCCTGACCACTGACCACCAACCACCCAGTTGAACCACAGATCAATACCGATGGACGCCGATGGCCGTAGAATGACCAGCCTCGGGGGACCCTTGGCTTTATCCGCTCCAGCGGCTAGGATAGGGGCAACGAAGGCATAACACCTGTAAGACGAACCGAAGGGATCATCCGCCCATGACCGCCGACCTCCATGCCGAATACGATCAAGACTTCCAGGCCTGGATCGATGCCAATGTGTACCTGCTGCGGGAAGGCCGGCTCGGCGAGGCCGATATCGAACACATCGCCGAGGAGTTAGAGAGCATGGGCAAGCGCGACCTCCGACAACTCAAGAGCCGACTCCAGGTGCTCTTGATGCACCTGCTCAAATGGCAGTTCCAACCGGCACGCCAAAGCAAGAGCTGCCTGATGAGCATCGACCATCAACGGGACGAAATCGAGGCCCTGCTGCTGGATAGCCCCAGCCTCCGGCCCCGCCTCGATGAAATGATCGAGCGGGCCTATGCCAAGGCCGTTCGCGATGCCAGCCGGGAAACCGATCTGCCGGAGGAGCGGTTTCCGAAGACCTGCCCTTATGGAGTGGACCAAGTGTTGGCGGAGGGGTTTTTGCCCGACTGAAAAACGCCTTCAGCCCAGCTTCTGTTTCAGCAGTTCGTTCACCTGCTGCGGGTTGGCCTTGCCCTTGGAGGCCTTCATGATCTGGCCGACGAAGAAGCCGAGCATCTTGCCCTTTTTCTTTTCCTCGGCGTTGCGGTAGTTCTCCACCTGCTCGGGGTTGTCGGCGATCACCTCGTCCACGATCTTCTCGATGGCCCCGGTATCGGTGATCTGCTTCAGGCCCTTGGCCTCGATCACCTGGTCCGCATCCCCCTCGCCGTTCCAAATGGCCTCGAACACCTGCTTGGCGATCTTGCCGGAGATGGTGTTGTCCTTGATGCGCAGGATCAGGCCGCCGAGCTGGTCGGCGCTTATCGGGGATTCGGTGATCTCCAGCCCGTCCTTGTTCAAGGCCCCGGCCAGGTCGCCGGTGACCCAGTTGGCCGCCAGTTTGGGCTCGCCGGCCTTGTCGGCGGCGGTCTCGAAGTAGCCCGCCAGGGCGCGGCTGGCGGTGAGCTGGGCGGCGTCGAGTTCGCTCAGGCCGTACTGCTCCACGAAGCGGTGGCGCTTGGCGTCGGGAAGCTCCGGCATGTCCGCGGTGGCGTCCGCGATGAAGGCGTCGTCGATCTCCACCGGCAGCAGGTCCGGGTCCGGGAAGTAGCGGTAGTCGTTGGCCTCCTCCTTGGTGCGCATGGAGCGGGTCTCGTCCTTGTGGGCGTCGTACAGCCGGGTCTCCTGCACCACCTCGCCGCCGGATTCGATGCGGTCGATCTGGCGCTCCACCTCGAAGTGGATGGCCTTCTCCAGGAAACGGAAGGAGTTGAGGTTCTTCAGCTCGGCGCGGGTGCCGAATTTTTCTTGCCCTTGCGGGCGCACCGAGATGTTGGCGTCCATGCGGAAGGAGCCCTCCTGCATGTTGCCGTCGGAGATGCCCAGGTAGCGCACGATTTGGTGAATCTTCTTGGCGTAGGCCACCGCGTCCTTGGCCGAGCGCATGTCCGGCTCGGAGACGATCTCCAGAAGCGGCGTACCGGCGCGATTTAAGTCGATGCCGGTCATCCCATGGTAGTCCTCGTGCAGGGACTTGCCAGCGTCCTCTTCAAGATGCGCCCGGGTCACGCCGATGGTCTTTACCGTGCCGTCGTCGAGCACGATCTCCACCTGCCCCAGGCCCACGATGGGCAGCTCGTATTGGCTGATCTGATAGCCCTTGGGCAGGTCGGGATAGAAGTAGTTCTTGCGCGCGAACACCGAGCGCCGCCCCAGCGCCGCCTGAATCGCCGTACCGAACTTTACCGCCATGGCCACCGCCTCGCGGTTGAGCACCGGCAGCACCCCGGGCAGGCCCAGGTCCACCGCGCAGGCCTGGGTATTCGGGGCCTTCCCGAATTCAGTCGAGGCCCCGGAAAAGATCTTCGATTTGGTAGCGAGCTGGGTGTGAATCTCCAGCCCGATGACGGTTTCCCATTGCATATGGATTTTCTCTCAATCTTCGAGCCACTCGTCGCGGCTGACTCCAGCTTGTCTTAAGATGCGTGACAACAGGTCGGGGCTGATTTCGCCTTTGTGCGGGTTCGGTATGGTCAGAACAACTTCCGCTCTCACCATATACGGATGCTTGCCACCACGGAAAGGGCCATCGAAGCCGAGCTCACGCAATCGGTTCACCAGATCCCGCCAGCCTACCGGGCCGAGTTTAGGCAAGCTGCACCGATTCCGGCAGCGTGATTTCGTAGTCTCCCAACTTCGGGATTTCCAGGCCTCGGGAGATGCGGATGAGTATCCAGCCATCCACCACATCGGCGAGACGGGCGCGACACCCCTCCAGTGTCTTGCCGCTGGCCCAGACCCCTTGCAATCCCGGGACCTCTCCGTAGAAGGGCTCGTCGTCTTCGATCAGCTCATAGTGGGCTCGATCCAGAGCGGCCTCGATATATTCGCGGATCATTTTCTCACCCCCTCTGTAATGGCCTCTTCCGCCAGAGCATCCAATTTCCCAGCAGCGGCATCCGCTTCCATTTGGGCATCCCACGCTTCGCCATCTAATTCGATGAACCAGCATCGAAACTCTGCTAGCTCGGTTCGCGAAGGCTTCCTGATCTCTGCCTTGATGGTTTCAAGCGTCATAGTCGATTTCGGAGTCCTAATTTAGTTTGGCCGAGCCGTCTCCTGAAACACGCCCAGACTAAAGTCTGGACTCCACACCAGTCATCTTCGCGCCCTTTGCGCCTCCTCTGCGTCCTTGGCGTTATAAACAGCGCCTAGTACCCCGCAGGCCCCTGCCGATGCCACTCGGTGGCCTGTTGAAAGCGGTGCGCCACGTTCAGCAGCCGCGCCTCGTCGAAGTAGTTGCCGATGATCTGCAAGCCCACGGGCCTGCCGTCTACGGGCTCCACCGGGATCGACATCCCGGGCAGGCCGGCGAGGTTCACGGCGATGGTGTAGATGTCCGACAGGTACATCTGCACCGGGTCGTCGGTCTTTTCGCCGAGTTTAAAGGCCGTGGTGGGCGAGGCCGGACCCATGATGACGTCCACCTTTTCGAAGGCCCGGTTGAAGTCGTCGGCGATTAGGTGGCGCACCTGCTGGGCCTTCAGGTAGTAGGCGTCGTAGTAGCCGGCGGAGAGGGCGTAGGCGCCCACCAAGATCCGCCGCTTCACCTCGTCGCCGAAGCCCTCGCCGCGGCTGCGCTTGTAGAGGTCCTCCAGGTCCTTGGGGTCCGCGCAGCGGTGGCCGAAGCGCACGCCGTCGAAGCGGGCCAGGTTGGAGGAGCACTCGGCCGGGGCCACCACATAGTAGGCGGGCACCGCGAGGCCGTTGTTGGGCAGGCTGATCTCCACCACTTCGGCCCCGAGCCGCTTGTACTCCTCGATGGCCGCCTCGATGGCCTTGGCCACCGCCGGGTCCAGTCCCTCGCCGAAGTACTCCTTGGGCAGGCCGATCTTCAGCCCTTTGAGGTCATCGCCGAGTGCCGCCAGGTAGTCGGGCACTGGTTCCTCGGCGGAGGTGGAGTCCCGCGGGTCGAAGCCCGCCATCACCTGCAACAGGGTCGCGGCGTCCTCGGCGCTGCGGGTGATGGGCCCGGCCTGGTCCAGGGAGGAGGCGAAGGCGATCATGCCGTAGCGGGAGATGCGGCCGTAGGTGGGCTTGAGGCCGGTGAGGTTGCACAGGGCCGCGGGCTGGCGGATGGAGCCGCCGGTGTCGGTGCCGGTGGCGGCGGCGCACAGGCGGGCGGCGGCCGCGGCGGCCGAGCCCCCGGAGGAGCCCCCGGGCACCAGTTCGGTGTTCCAGGGGTTGCGCACCGGGCCGTAGAAGCTGGTCTCGTTGGAGGAGCCCATGGCGAACTCGTCCATATTGGTCTTGCCCAGCATCACCGCGCCGGCGGCCTTGAAGCGCTCGATGACGGTGGCGTCGTAGGGCGCGATGAAGCGGTCCAGCATCTTCGAGCCGCAGCTGGTGCGCACGCCGTTGGTGCAGAAGATGTCCTTTTGCGCCAGCGGGATCCCGCTCAGCGGCCCGGCGTCGCCGGCCTGGATGCGCGCATCCGCGGCGGCGGCCTGCTCTAGGGCCTGCTCCTCGGTGACGGTGATGAAGCTGTTCAGCGTGGCGTCGTGCGCGGCGATGCGCCTAAGATAGTGACGGGTCAGCTCGACGCTGGAGAACGCCTTGGCCCGCAGCCCCGCGGCCAGCTCGGCGATGCTCTTTTCGTGCAGGCTCATTCCACCACCCTCGGCACCAAATAGAGGCCGTCCTCGGTCTGCGGCGCGATGGACTGGAAGCGGTCGCGCAGGTCGGTTTCGGTCACCGCGTCGGGCCGCAGGCGCTGGGCCATGTGCAGCGGATGGGCCATGGGCTCGACGCCCGAGGTGTCCGCCGCGCCCATCTGTTCCACCAGGTCGAGGATGTTGGAGAGGTCCCCGGCCACCCCCTCCAGCGCCTCCTCGCTCACCGCGAGGCGCGCGAGGTGGGCGATTTTCTCCACGTCGGCTTTATCGAGAGGCATCACAGCTCCGGAATCTGATGTTGGTAAGCGGGTAAAAGTAGCATATTTGGCGCTTGGAGTGGAGTTCCAGGCGCCCAAGCCCGGCGCGAGAACCGCTGCGGGCGGGGCGTTCACGAAAATCGGCGCCGCTGATGGGGCCAAGCGCGGGGCGGCCCCGCGAGGGGTGCGGACGCGCCAAGATCCCGCCCGAGTCAGTCGAAGTCCAGCTTCTCGATGATTTTGTTCAAACGGCCCTGGGCGCCCCCCTCGTCGTGCAATTTGTTCGAGCGGGCGCTCTGCGTTCGGGTCAGTTCCGCTAGTCGCTCGGCATGCAGTGCGTTGCACTCCGCGATCTTGGCCTTCAGCGTCTCCAGGGCGACCGGGATTTCGGCCATATCCCGCACATAGGTTTCGATAAAGCCCCCGCTCTTGGCATTGAAATGCATGGCGGGCGCCATCTTTGCGGTCAAGCGTCGAAAATCGTCCAGCCAATCCGCTGGCGGCTCCTCGGAGAGCCGGAAGTTGAGGTCAATGTACGGCTCTTTACGCACGATCGGGGGGCGCGTTTCGTCGATGCCGGTGACCTTGATTTGCAGTATGTGTTCCACCAAGTAACCTCGTGAACCAACCGCGAAATGCGGTTACGCCCCCCAGCCTACTCCTTGCCGCCGGCGCTGCATAGGGGGCTTGGGGCGCCGGTTTCGGCAACCGCTCAGGACCGCGGCTTGCCGATGGGGGTGGTGAGCGTCTTGCGCACCTGGTCGAAAAAGCCGGTGTCCGTGACAGCGCTGGATCCCGCTGAGTCCTGGCCGCCGATCTCCGCGTGCCGCTTTGCCTGCTCCGCCAAAACCTGCTCCTGCAGCTGTCGCCGATAGCTCTCCGATAGGTCGAAGCGGCCGAGGCGGGTGTCCTTGCGCAGGATGTAGTGGCCTAGCTGATCCATCCACTTTTCGTCCACGGTATTGAAGTCGAAGCTGAAGCGGGCGGTCTTCAGGCCCTCGAAATTGGAGGAAATGAACTCCAGGCGCTGGCGACCGATGTCCGCGTGAAACAGCAGGCGCACGCAGATGCGGACCTTGCCCCGAAAACTGGCCCCCACGGGCTTGTTACGGTGGTCGCGTATGGGCGCCTCCATGTACAGGGCGCGATTCGTTTCTAGAAAGGTGCGAAATTCGTCGGCTTTCGGCTGGGGCATGACGTCATAGGTCTGCTCCTTTGGGGCCTCGCAATGAAACAACAGCCCGAGCTTTTTCGGCCGCTCCCCGCTGTCGATGTTCACCCGGTATCCGGTCTGCTTGAGGTCGTGGACCTGACCCACCGCCGGCAGCTCATAGCTGACCGGGATTTGCATCCCGATGACCTCCAACTGCTCGATCATTTCGTTCAAATAGCCCAGCAGACTCAGCATCGTAGGCTTGATCCGGGCGTCGTAATAGGCCTCCAGCTCCGCCCTGCGCTCGGCTTCAGTTTGCTGCTTCTCCCGCGCCTTGTTGGCCTCCTGCTTAAGATCATCAAGAATGCCCACTGTTCTCACTCCCGTTTCGAAAAAACGCCCCGCGGCCAGAGAACCGAGGACGCTACGCGACTATTTCAATGATTTCCGTAATCATACCCAACTTTCACCCGGAAATCCTCCCCGCGTTGGGCATCTCGAATCGGAAGCCGCACTGGCCGCCGGCGCCGCGCGAAATCCGGCCTCCCAGGCCGATAAGCGGTCTGGAACAGGCCTCTGGCCAGGCCCCAGCGCCGGTTGGCCCGCAGCTTGCTTATAACGAACTGTCCCAGGCTGTTTGCGGCTTTTGACATAATAGTAGCATGGTATTGGCTCGAACGACGACCAAGACCCCGCTGTCGCCGCCATTATCGTTGTCGCCGCCGTTGTCGTTGTCGTCGTAATCGAGAATTCGCAGCCCCTGGATTATGGCTCCGGCCACTACCGCGAGTCGAATAGGCCTGCCGCATAGGAGGCGACGTTAACCAATGGGTTGGTTCTGGGCGGTCAATCTCGCCCCTTAGGGTGGCCTGAGCCCTGACCCAGGCGCCGGCTATAAACCATCCCGGTTCTTCTTCTCCACCAACAGATACAGCTCGCCCATGGCCTCAATGAAGGCGTTCTCCCGCTGCCAGAACGGCGGCCGCTCGCCCTCGCGGCGGATCGCCAGGGCCGGGATCTTAGGCGCGTTGCGTTCTCGCGGTTTGGGCAGAGGCGCGCCGCGCCAGAAGCCGCGGTAGTCGGGCGGCTCTGCCACCGCCTGGGCCGGGGTCGGCGGATAGACGCTCGCCCGGAGTTCCGGCGGCGGGGCGTCCGCGGCCAGTTGGCTGGCTAGGGCGCGGCCCAGCGGGGTGGCCGAGAGGGCCTTTTGCAGCTTGGCCTGGGGCATGCCGCGTAGCTGGAACAGCAGAAAGGGGTCCTGATCGAGCAGGCCGGCGACCCGGTAATAGGCCCCGGCGATATGCTTGCAGGGGTTGGCGAAATCGGGGCAACTGCACCGCGCCTTCAGTTCCTTGCCGCTGGCGGGCAACAGGCCGACCTCGGCATCGGCGAAGGCGGCCTCGATTCCCGCCGGCATTTCGCCTTGCAGCAACCGGGTCAGCCAGCCGGCGTTGGCGGCCAGCTTTTCGATCACCCCCTGCCAGGCCTTGGCCGGAAGCTTGGTCAGCCGGATTTGCACCTGATACCTTGGTTCGCGGTAGACGCCGAAATAGGGGTTCTTGTTGCCCCGAACCGTGGCGTCCACCTGGTCGCCCGCGATCTCGAAGTCGAGAATCCGACTATCGCCCGAGTAGCCGCGGCCCCGTTGCAGGCGGCCGGCGTCGGTGATCGATTCCAGGGCCTCGATAAAGTCGCGTCCCCACCAGGTCAGGCTCATCTGTGCCCGTCTTGCCATCGCTTGCTCCTAATCGACCACCGCCTGCTGGCGGTTGAGGTGAATGAGTTCCCGGAAGGCGTCGTTGTCCAGCTCGGTGAGCCAGCTCTCGTCGTTGCCGACGATGGCGTCGGCCAGGCGCTGCTTCTCTTCCAGCATTTGGTCGATGCGCTCCTCCAGGGTGCCCAGGGTGACCATTTTGTGGACGAACACCTGCTTCTCCTGTCCGATGCGGTAGGCGCGGTCGGTGGCCTGGTTCTCCACCGCCGGGTTCCACCAGCGGTCGAAGTGGAACACATGGTTGGCGGCGGTGAGGGTGATGCCCACGCCGCCGGCCTTGAGCGACAGGATGAACACGCCTGGGGGCATGGCCGGGTCCTGAAACTCGCCGATCATGCGCTCGCGCCGCTTGCGCGAGGTGCCGCCGTGCAGGTAGTGGGTGGGGTATTGCTGGTGACGAAAGTGCCGCTCCAGGGCGGCCCCGGTCTCGGTGAACTGGGTGAAGATCAACAGGCTTTCGCCCTCGGCCATCACCTCCTCCACCATCGCGCTGACCCGCTCCAGCTTGTGTGACCGGCTCGGGCTGAAGGCGCTTTCGTCTTGCAGGAACTGCGCCGGGTGGTTGCAGATCTGCTTCAGCTTCATCAAGGTGGAAAGCATCAGCCCCTTGCGCTGAATGCCTTCGGCGTCCTCCAGCGCCTGTTCCACCTGATCCACCACCCCCTGGTAGAGGGTGGCCTGTTCCGGGCTGAGGTTGCAATAGGTCTTCTGCTCCAGCTTGTCGGGCAGATCCTGAATGATGCCCCGGTCGCTCTTCAGGCGCCGCAGGATATAGGGCTCCACCAACTGTTTGAGCAGTTGCGCCCGCGGGCGGTCGTCGTCGCGCTGAATGGGCCTTTCAAAACGGTTGCGGAACTGGGTCGATGTGCCCAGGTAGCCGGGATTAAGGAAGTGGAAGATGGACCACAGGTCGAGCAGTCGGTTCTCGATCGGCGTGCCGGTCAGGGCCAGGCGGTGGCGGGCGTTGAGCTTGAGGATCGCCCGGGTTTGGGCCGACTTGGGGTTCTTCAGGTTTTGCGCCTCGTCCACCACCACCCGCTGCCAGGTTGGTTTGTGGAATAGCTTGTCATCGAGCCGCAGCAGCGAGAAGGAGGTGATCAGCACGTCCTGCGCCGCCGCCAGCTCGGCGAAGGCCTTGGCCTCCTTCTCCCGCTTGGCGCCGTGATGGATATGGCTGCGCAAGTCCGGGGCGAAGCGACGCAATTCGTGCTGCCAGTTGCCCAGCACCGAGGTGGGGGCGATTAACAGCGTCGGCGCCCGCGCCCCGTCCGAGCGCTCCCGTTCGCGCAGCAACAGGGCGATTACCTGCACCGTCTTGCCCAGGCCCATGTCGTCCGCCAAACAAGGCCCCATGCCGAGCCGCTCCAGATAGTCCATCCACGCCAGGCCGCGCTCTTGATAGGGGCGCAGTTGGCCATGAAAGGCGCCGGGCGCGGCCTCGATCTCCAGCGCGCCCGGGTCGCGCAACTGGTTCATCATTTGCTCCAGGGCGTCGTCATACACCAGCTCGTGGCCCGACTCTTCGGCCTCGGCCTCGCGCCGCAACAAGTCGGTGACATCCAGCGGCACATCATCGCCCTGCTCCAGTAACGCCAGGCTCTGCTCCATCTGCCGGCGGTCCAGCTCCACCCACTGGCCGCGAAAATTGACCAGGGTCTCGCCGCTGGCCAGCAGCGCCTGCCACTCCTCGCGGCTGACCAGCTGATCGCCCACCGCCAGTTGATACTCGAACTGCACCAGCTCCGGCAGGTTGAAAAAGCCCTTGCCGGAAGAGGCCGCCGCGCCCTGGCCCTTGCCGCTGGCGCGCAGTCGCAGGCGGGCGCGCCGCCGCCCCGAGGCGCTCCACCAGGCCGGCACGATCACCCGGTAGCCGCTCTCCTCCAGCAACCAGGCGTATTCGCGCAGAAAGTCGATGGCCTGGGCGCGGGAGAGCAGGATGCCCGTCGGCTGGGCCGAATTCAGGCCCTGCCATAACTCGGGGTAGATGCGCGCCGCCTGGCCGATTTGCAACAAGAGTTCGCGCTCCAGCGCGTCGCCAAACCGCGCCGCCACCTGCCTTTGCGCCGCCCCATCCAGGCCCCAATAATCCGCCAGCGGCAGCGGCGGCAGCTCGTCGGTCTGGCCGCACAACAGCCAGTGCAGTTGCCAATGGTCGGGCTGTTCCGGGTCCGCCTCGTGCAGGCGAAAGCCCAGCGCCAGCCGGCTGGCGCGCTGGGACTGGTTTAACTGGTGGTGCCAGCGCGCCCACTGACGGGCCATGTCATCGCCAATGGCCGTTTGGGAGCCGCGGCGGTCGGCGGCCGGTTCGATGAGCGTCCCCTGCACCGCCTTGAGGGCCTTTTGGGTGAAGGGGGTGTGCATTACCAGATCGCTCAGCGCCTGCTCGCTGAAGTGGCGCAGCAAGGCCAAGGGCTCGCGCAGGCGCGGTTGCTGCTTGCCCTTCGGGCGCAGGAGCGCGCCCCCGCCGGCCAGGCAGACGGCGGGCATGGCCGCGGCCCAGGACTGCAACACCGCCTCGTAATCCTCGGTCAGCGGCCGCCACAGGGGCGAGTATTCCAGCGCCTTGCCGCCGCCGCGGCCCTTTTTGGGATGAGCGACCAACGCCGGCACATAACGGTGCTGCTTGACCCACGCCGCCAGTTGCCGGCTGTAGCCGTGCCAAAACAGGAAATCACTGCCCAGGATCAGCGATTCCCGCGCCGACTGAGCGGCAAAGTGCAGCTCCTTTAATAGCGCCAGCGGCGACTCGCTCACCAGCGACGCGACCTGCCAGCCCTTCCAGAAAAACCCCTCCGGCGGCTCCTCGCCCAGGTAGTTTAGCAACTCCAGCGACGGCAGCGGCCCCTCCGTCAGGCTCGGCAGGGTCAGCCACAGCGGCTGTTGCGAATCGAGCAATCGCGACCACGCCTTGCCCAACCCCAGGGTGTCGCCCAACAGCCCCCTAAGCGCCCCGCCCGCAACATGGGCCGGGTGCTCGGAACCCTCGGCCCGGCCGCGCTGGGCGGTCTCCACCCACAGGTGCAGCCGGGCGTTATTATCGCGGCGCCCCGCCGCCGGCTTTTCGGCGATGGGGACCCAGGCGGCGTGGAGTATGTGCATGGTTTGATTTGCGCGCTAGAAGGACCCGGCGGCTGGGCTCAAAGCCCGAGCGCCCCGCGTCGCAACCAGCTATGCACAAAGGCCAGCTTGCGGCGGGCGTAGTCCGACAGCACGAACGGATAGAGATCCGCCAGCCCCATGGAGCGATTGACATGGTTGACGCCCACGGTGAGCGTGGCCGCGATATGGATCAGCCGCTCGGGATCAGGCTCCGAATAGGGATCCCAGCCGGGGTCCGGCATCTCCGGCGATGACAGGCCGGTGGCCACGAAGCTATCGGCGATGTCGGTCAGGTGCAGCAGGTGGGCCGTGGTTTCGGCCCAATCCTCGTGCGGATGGGCGGAGGCGTAACTGGTCAGGTAAAGCTGTCGCCACTCCGCCGGCGGGCCGTTTTCGTAGTGGTAGCGAAGCGCCGCCGGATAATCGATTCGCTCGTCGCCGAACATGGCGCGAAAGGCCTTGAGAAAATCCTCGCGCAGGCTCAACCGCCACCAGAGCATGTGGCCGATTTCGTGGCGCATGTGGCCGATCATGGTGCGATAGGGCTCTTGCAATGCCTCACGCCGGGTGGTGAGCAGCACCGGGTCCACCTCCGCCACGCTAATGGTCACCACGCCCGCGGCGTGCCCCATTGGGACCGGGCTCGGGCCTTCAGCCAGCAGGTGAAACACCGGCCGCGCGCCCGGGTCCTCCGGGCGGAACCAGTGCCAACGCCCCAAATTATCCAGCACCCAGCGCTTGGCGGCCTCGGTCTGCGCCCAGTTGGGGATCGCGTTGGCAATCGAAGGGTCGGGCGCCAAGGCGGTCATGGCGCAGGAGCGGCAAAACTCGCCTTCTTTCGCGGCGGTCCAATTACAGCCGATTCTCTCGCGGTTGGCGCAGAACGGCGGCATCGGCAGGAAGGCCCGCGCCTGCGGGTCATAAGCCACCGGCGTGCCGTCGGCGGTGGCGAGGTTATCGAACCACAGCGAGCCGGCGCCGACCGGGTTGGCGAAAATGCGCATTACAGTCTCCAAAAAGCATGTCGGCTGGCATAATATAGGCCGCTTGGGGCCGTTCGCAAAGGCCCAGCCGTTGGGCGGCTCGGCCAAGGCCGAGCGGTTATATTTCACAGTTTAGGCTATTTCTGGAAACCCGCATACCATCTTACTGGCCTTTTTGTCGGTCTTGGGGTATGCATTTTCGCCGATAGCCCCACGCCGTAGGCGGGAACGATAGATGCCATTGGAAGCCTGGATGACTACGGCCGTCGTATTGGCCGTATTGGTTTCGCTGGCCGCGACGCGACACGGGCCGGACTTGATCTTGATGGCGGGCCTCACGCTCCTCATTGTGCTCGGGGTGCTGTCTCCGCAGCAGGCGTTTTCGGGGTTCGCCAGCACCGGGTTGGCCACCGTGGGCGTGCTGTACGCAGTGGTTTCAGGGGTTACGGAGACGGGCGGCGTGTATGCGGTCGCCCAGCGCGCATTGGGGCGGCCGCGCGCCGAGCGTGTGACCCTGCTTCGTCTTATGTTGCCGGTGTCGGCGGCATCGGCATTTCTGAACAACACGCCAGTGGTGGCGATGTTGATACCTGCGGTGCAGGATTGGGCGCGCCGCAATCGGCTTTCGGTGTCGAAACTGATGATCCCGTTGTCGTATGCGGCGATCTTCGGCGGCGCCTGCACGATCATCGGCACCAGCACCAATTTGGTGGTGGCCGGACTAGCCGCGGAAGACCCCTCGCTACCCGCCATCGGCTTTTTTGAGGTCATTTGGGTCGGCTTGCCGGGGCTGATCCTGGGCACCGCCTTCGTCCTGTTCTTCGGCGGCCGGCTGTTGCCGGATCGGCAGTCGCCGCTCACCGACCAGGGGAATCTAAAGGAATATTCGGTCGAGCTGTTGGTGGAGCCGCAAGCCGCGGTGGCGGGGCGCACCATTGAA
Source organism: Gammaproteobacteria bacterium (assembly GCA_011389885.1). Classification (GTDB taxonomy): domain Bacteria; phylum Pseudomonadota; class Gammaproteobacteria; order Chromatiales; family Chromatiaceae; genus JABBTK01. Next base: position 26,182 of record JAABTK010000053.1, read on the forward strand.
GAGGCCGGGCTTCGCCACCTGCCCGGGCTATATCTTGCGGCAATCGAACGGGGCGCCTCGATCCTGCCCGCGGTGGCGCCGAGTGAGAAGCTCCAGGCCGGGGATCGTCTGATGTTCGTGGGAAAGGTCGATTCCATCGCCGACCTGTACAAAATCCGCGGCCTGACGCCCGCGGCCGACCAGATTTTCAAACTAGACAGCCCCCGTCACGAACGGGTGGTGTTTGAGGCCGTGCCTGCATCGGATTCGCCTTTCCTGGGGAAAACGATCCGTGAGGCCCGCTTTCGGACCCGCTACGAGGCCGTGGTCATTGCGGTGGCGCGGGGCGGAAAGCGGGTGCCGGGCAAGATCGGCGATATTGTGTTATCCCTTGGCGACACCCTGTTGCTGGAGGCGCGCCCCGCTGTTTTAGAGCGCTGCCGAAATGCCCGCGACTTTCTGCTGGTGAGCGCGCTGGACGGCGCAACACCGCCCCGGCACGCCAGGGCCGGGGTCGCCGGCCTGATCGTGCTCGGGATGGTTGTGGCGGCGGCCTTTGGCGGCGCGCCCATGCTGGCGGCGGCGCTGGTGGCGGCCGGGTTGATGCTGCTCACCGGTTGTACATCGGCGAGTAAAATCCGCGCCACGATCGACTGGCAGGTGCTCATCACCATTGGTGCGGCCATCGGTATCGGTCAGGCGCTGGAGCAGAGCGGCGCCGCCGCCGCCATTGCCGGGTTCTGGATCGGTGTTGCCGGGGCCAACCCTTGGGTGGCGCTCCTCGCCGTGTACCTCGTGACCAGCCTGTTCACCGAGGTCATTACCAATAACGCGGCGGCCGTATTGATGTTCTCCGTCGCCGAGGCCACTGCGGCCAGCCTCGCGGTTAGTTTCATGCCGTTCATTTTTGTGATCATGATGGCGGCTTCGGCCAGCTTTGCCACACCGATCGGCTACCAAACCAACCTGATGGTCTATGGTCCGGGCGGCTACCGGTTTTCGGACTTCCTTCGAATCGGAGTGCCGTTGAATCTGCTGTTCGCAGCGGCCACCGTGCTCATCGCCCCCTTGGTATGGCCGTTTTGATGGGGCGGCGGTCCGCTCTCAGGGGCGAAAGGGGCGGCCGCATGAAGCCGCCTCGGGGTCGAGCGCCAGCTCTTCCACCGTGCGCAGGCGGATTAGGATCGTCACCGGTACGATCAGCAGCCCCGCCACCAAGAGCTTGAGCGCCAAGCCCTGGATCAGGTAGAGAGAGGAGCCGGCCACCAGAACCAGGGTGAGCAGGGCGATGCGCTTGGCCCGCCGCGGGATGGCGCGGTGGGCCTGCCAGTTTTCGATCAGCGGGCCGAAGATGGGGTTGCCCAGCAGCCAGCCGTGCAAACGCGGCGACGACTTGGCGAAACAGCCGGCGGCCAGCAACAGAAAGGGGGTGGTGGGCAGGCCGGGCAATACCACGCCCACGGCCCCGAGGGCCACGAACAGCAGTCCAGCGGCGATTAACAGCCATTTTTTCATGCCACGGGCGCCGAATGATCAAGCATGCCGAGAGTGTAGGCGATTGCCGGAAAAGATGACACCGGAATTTCCGCGGCCGATTCTTCGATTCTCGGACAGCCTCTTACAACCGCCCCGGCAGGGATTCCGCCTCAGGCATTCGATGCCGCAAAGGTCCGGGGGCCTGGGGAATTGGGCTGGCTGCGGCGTGTTTTAGCATGACAAAGGTTTTCTCGTCGGCTTGAGGTGGTAAGATTTCGATCTTTAAGCGCTGTTTCAAGGATTCAGGTTGAGCGATCCCCATCCCCAATCCGTGGTTTCCGCCCGCGCCCTGCGTAAAAGCTTCGGCGCCTTTCGAGCCGTGGATGGCATCGATTTCGAGGTGCAGTCCGGGCGTTGCTTCGGCTTTTTGGGTCCCAACGGCGCGGGCAAGACCACCACCCTGCGCATGCTGCTGGGGATGACGCCCAAGACCTCGGGCGAGCTGCGCATCTTCGGCCTGTCGATTCCCGAGCAGGGACGGGCGGTGCGCGCCCGCGTGGGGGTGGTGCCGCAGTTGGATAATTTGGATCCGGACTTCACGGTGGCGGAAAACCTGCTCACCTTCGCCAGCTATTTTGGCATCTCGGCGCAACAGGCCGCGGCGCGGCTGGGCGACCTGCTGGCCTTCGCCAACCTGGAGGAGCGCCGGGATGCGCGCACCGACGCCCTCTCCGGCGGCATGCAGCGGCGGCTCACCATCGCCCGCGCACTGGTGAACGACCCCGAGCTGGTGATCCTGGATGAGCCCACCACCGGCCTGGATCCGCAGGCGCGGCATGTGATTTGGTCGCGCCTGTCGGCGCTGCGGGAGCGGGGCATCACCCTAATCCTGACCACCCACTATATGGAGGAGGCGGAGCGGCTGTGCGACGAGCTGGTGATTATGGACCACGGTCGGATCCTGGACCAGGGCTCGCCGCGGGCGCTGATTCGGCGGCATATCGAGCCGGAGGTGGTGGAGATCCGCGGCGCCCGGTCTGCGGCCCTGACCCGGCAGGCCGAGGCCCATGGCTGCCGGGTGGAGCCGGTGGGGACCGGTCTCTACTGCTATACACAGGATCCGCGCCCCTTGTTAGCGGCCTTGCAGCGCCAGGACGAGCTGGTGTTTTTGCACCGCCCCGGCGGGCTGGAGGATGTGTTTCTGCGCCTCACCGGGCGGGGCTTGAGGGATTGACCCCGAAAAGGGCCTTGGAACCGCGAATGGAAACCGCGAATGGACACCCATAGACACCAAGATTCATCGCCCTGCCTGCGACAGCCGATTCACCTCGCGGGCGCGGCGAAGCAGGCCGCGCCCCCCGATCCGTGGATGCGCGTCCATTGGCGGTTCAAGGCCGAATTCAGGCGGTTGGTTTTACCGGCGCCCGCAATGCAAGGCGCCGCCGCCCGCCCGGGCTTGGCGGCGGCCCGCTTGCCTTCCGCGGCACTGGACCCCGGCCCTCCAAGGGCCGGGGTGAGGTTTTTTTCACTTCACGGTAGCCCATGAACTGGCGCATCTCCCTTCCAAGACGCGGGGCCCTGGCCATTTGGCAACGCAACCTGCGGGTCTGGCGCAAGCTGATCGGCCCGGCTGTCGTCATGAACTTCGGCGAGCCGACCATTTACCTAATCGGCCTCGGCTTCGGCCTCGGGCATTTTGTCGGCCAGATGGACGGCATGTCCTATTTGGCCTTTCTGGCCAGCGGCATCCTGGCCTCCTCGGCCATGACCACCGCCAGCTTCGAGGGCATGTATTCGGTGTTCACCCGCATGGAGACCCAGCGCAGTTACGACGCCCTGCTGGCCACCCCGCTGGAGATCGAGGACATCCTCGCCGGCGAGGCCCTGTGGTGCGCCACCAAGAGCCTGTTCAGCGGCATCGCCATCCTGCTGGTGGCGTTTCTGATCGGGGTGATCGATCAGTGGCAGGCCCTGCTTGCGCTGCCGGTGGTGTTCCTGGCCGGGCTCTGCTTCGCCGGGCCGGCGATGATGATGAGCGCCATTGCGCCCAATTACGACTTCTTCAATTACTATTTCGTGCTGCTGGTGACGCCCATGTTCATGGTCTGCGGCGTCTTCTATCCCATCTCCACCCTGCCGGAGGCCATGCAGGGCGCGGTGCAGGTCCTGCCGTTGACCCATCTGGTGGCGCTCACCCGACCCCTGATGACCGCGGCCCCGTTGGATAACCTGCTGCTGCACCTGGCGGTGCCGGCGGCCTACGCCTTGGCCGGATTCTATGGCGCCGTGGTGCTGATGCGACGGCGGCTGCTGGTGTGACCCGGCTGGCCGTCAAAGGGTGGTTGGGCGCGCTGGTGCTCGCCCTGTGGGCGTCTGCGGGCTGGGGCGCTGCCGGGCCGGAGGCGCGGGCCTTGCAGGTGAAGGCCGCGTTCATCCTCAATATCGCACGTTTCATGGACTGGCCGCCGGCGGCCTTCCCCCCCGAGCAGTCGGATATCAGGCTTTGCCTCTGGGGGCGGAACCCCCTGGGCGAGGCGGTGGAGATCATTCGCGGCCGCAAGGTGGATGAACGGCCGCTGGACATTTGGATTATCGATCGGTTGCAGCAGCGGGAGTTTTGCCAAATCCTATTTCTGTCGCGTGGGCAATTGGCGACCCTGGTGGAGCAGGAGGCCCCGTTGGCCTATCCGTTTCAACTCACCATCGCCGATTTGACCGGCGCCGCCGAGCCGCGGGCGCTGAACGGTCGGGCCTTGATCACCCTAATTCGCAAAGGCGCCCGCATCGGCATCGAAATCAACGTGGATGCGGCCGCCGCCGCCGGTCTGACCCCCAGCTCCGAATTGTTGAAGCTGGGCAAGATCTACACCGCCAAAGGCCCCTGAGCCATGTTTCTGTTTAAGTCTGCGTTCCGCGATTGGCCGCTGCACCATAAACTGGCGCTGGTCACCCTCGCCACCACCAGCGGCGCCTTGTTGATGGCGTTTACCGCGGTGGTGGCGATTCAATGGGTGAGCGGCTGGAATGATCTGGTTCAGCAGATGGAGATCACCGCCGAGACCGTGGCCCGCAACGCCCGCTCGGCGGTGGTATTCGAAGACCGTGAATTCGCCGCCCAGACCCTTCAGGTGCTGAACGTTCACCGTAACATCCGCGCCGCCATCATCTATCGCGCCGACGGCTCCATCTTCGCCGCCTATCCGGCCGAAGGGCTGGCCCGCGAGGAGTTGCCGCCGCCCTGGATCGAAGGCGGACACGGCCTGGAGAACGGCTACCTTACGGTGGTGAGCCGCATCGTGATCGACGGCGAGGTGGTGGGCGCCCTGTCGTTGCGCACCGATCTCAGCGAATACTACCGCCGCATCCTTTGGTTCAGTCTGATCGCGGTGCTGGCCATGTTCTGCAGCGCGCTGTTGATCTATCCGCTGTGGATGCATTTGCAGCACCTGATCTCGGACCCGATTCATTCGCTGGTGCGCATCGTGCGGCGGGTGTCGGAGCAGAACGACTATTCCCTGCGCGCCGATGCCTATGGCCGCGATGAGTTGGGCCAACTGATCGACGGCTTTAACGACATGCTGCAACAGATCCAGACCCGCGACCGCGAGTTGGAACACCACCGCCGGCAGTTGGAGGAGCAGGTGCAGTCGCGCACCTGGGACCTGATTCAGGTGAATCAGACCCTGGAGCACGAAATCATCGAGCGGCGCACGATCGAACGCCAACTGGCCGGGTTCAAGGCGACCCTGGATCAGACCCTCGACAGCGTGTTTATGTTCGATCCCGAGGACTACCGAATCTTCTACGCCAACCGCGGGGCCTTGGAGCATACCGGCTATTCGCCCCCTGAGCTGGAGCAGATGCGCTTCTATGAGATGACGCCGGAGTACTCCCGCGCTGATTTCGCCGAGCTGCTGAGCCGGGTGGTGGGCGAGCCGCTGCGGTTTTTCACCGTGGAGACGCGCCTGCGGCGCAAGCGGCATCAGGAGATGCTGGCGGAGATCTTTCTGCAATTCGTGGAGCCGGACCACACCGCCGGGCGTTTTCTCGCCATCGTGCGCGACATCGGCGACCAAAAGCGTTTCGAGCAGGCGCTGCAACAGGCCAAGGAAGAGGCGGAGGCGGCCAATTTGGCCAAGAGCCAGTTCCTGGCCAATATGAGCCATGAGATCCGCACGCCGATGAATGCGGTGCTGGGGCTGACCCGGCTGGCCCTGAGGTCGGGCGACATCTGCAACCGCCAACGCGACTATTTGAGCAAGATCCTCAGCTCCGCCAACTCCTTGCTCGGGATCATCGACGATATCTTGGATTTCTCCAAAATCGAGGCCGACAAGCTCCAGATCGAACGCACCACGCTGGACCTGCCCCGCTTGATGGAGGACATCTGCCACCTGCTGGCGGTGAAGGCCGAGCAAAAGGGCGTGGAGCTGCTGTGCGAACTGCCGCTGGAAGGCCCCCAATGGGTGCTCGGCGATCCGCTGCGCCTGCAGCAGATCCTGGCCAACCTGCTCGGCAACGCGATCAAATTCACCGAAACCGGCGAGGTGACCTTGCGGGTGGAGCGGCTCGCCGTGCGCCACGGCCGTTACCGGTTCCGCTTCTCGGTGGAGGACACCGGCATCGGCATGACCGAGCGGCAAATCGAGGATTTGTTCACGCCCTTCTCCCAGGCCGACATCTCGCATGCGCGCAAGTATGGCGGCACCGGCCTCGGCCTGGCCATCAGCAAGAGCCTGGTCGAGCTGATGGGCGGTGAGATGCAGGTCGAGAGCCGCCCCGGGGCCGGCAGTTGCTTTTCCTTCGTCATCGAATTCGAGCAGACCGCGGGGGCGGCGGTCGCCGAACCCGACGCCGCAGGACTCAGGGGGCGGCGCGCCCTGTTGGTGGAGGATCAGGCCGGGTCCGCACGCAATATCCAACGCATCCTGGGCTTTCTGGGCCTGGCGACCGAATGGGCGACGACTGCCGAGGCGGCTTGGTCCCGGTTGCAGGACCCGGCGCGGCGCCCCGAGCTGATGCTGGTGGACTGGTCCCTGCCGGACGGGGGCCTGGAGACGCTGTTGCGGCGTATAGAGCGTGCCCCTGAGCTGCGGGACATCCCACTGCTGCTGCTGACCGGGGTGCTCGATGCCGGCGGGCCGGGCGCCGCGGCCGTAGATGACCAGATCCAGGTCTTCAAACCGCCCGCCCAGCACAGCCTGCGGGCCGCCCTGTTGCGCTGTTTCGAGCCGGCGGAGGCGCCCGCCGAGGGCGCAGATGCAGAGGCCGAGGCGCAGCACGACGGGCTCGCGGGCTGCCGAGTGCTGCTGGTGGAGGATGTGCCGATCAATCAGCAGGTGGCGCAGGAGTTTCTCGAATCCGCTGGCATCGTGGTGGATTTGGCGGTCAATGGCAGGGAGGCGGTGGAGCGAGTGCGGGGGCGGGAGTACGACGCGGTGCTGATGGATATCCAAATGCCTGAAATGGATGGCTACGAGGCCACGCGCTTGATTCGGGAGCAGGAGCGGCGACTGGACTTGCCGATTATCGCGATGACCGCCGACGCCATGCCCGCCGATCGGCTCAAATGCCACGCCGTGGGCATGAACGACTACCTGCCCAAACCCATCGAGCCAAGCAAGTTGTTCAGCACCCTGGCGCAGTGGATTCGCCCCCGCAAGCCGCCCGCCGCCGCCCCGCCGCCGCCCCAGGCGCCGCTGGCGGCGGCCGGGTTGCCGCAGCGCCTGCCCGGGGTGAATCTCGAATCGGGCCTGCTGCGCCTAGGCGGGGACGCCGGGCTTTATCGGCGCCTGTTGCAGAGCTTCAGCGGGCAATACCGGGATCAGGCCGCCAACATCGGCGACAACCTGGAGCGCGATCCGGAGCAGGCCCGCCGCTTGGCGCATGCGCTGAAAGGCGTGGCCGGGAATCTTTCCATTGACGGCGTGGCCGCCGCCGCCGGCGAGGTGGAAACGGCGTTGCGCGAGGGGCGACCGGCGAACGACGCCCTGCAGGCCCTGGAGCAGGCCCTGGCCGAGGTGCTCCAGGGGCTCGAACACTGGACCCGATAAGGCGGCTGGCGAAAACCCGCGCCCGGCGGATTGGGCTGCGTAAGGGGCGGTGGCGGAATGTTCTGGCCTAGGCTGTCGAAACCGGGGGCATTATTCGAGCGAAGAACCTCCCCGTTTTTGGCCTTGGTCTCTGGCATCGAATGCTTACCCTTTTCCGCGCTAAGCGCAGAGAAGCAAAGTTTTTTCTTAGCGCCGCTTGCGTCATGGCGAGAGGGCCTTCCTTGCCGATCGACTCGCGCCATTGAACCGCGAATGGACGCGAATAGACGCGAATCGTTAAAGAACCACAGATGGACACGGATAAACACAGATCTGTGGTGAATGGTGAATGGTGAATGGTGAATGGTGAATGGTGAATGGTGGATTGTGGATGGTGAATGGTGAATGGTGGATGGTGATCGATGATTGGTGATCGATGATTGGTGGTTAAGCGAACGAGGCCTCCAAACCAGCCAAAGCCTCAACCACCAAAATCGCCCCCAACGGGGGTCGAGGCTCTCACTTAGTGCTTAGTGCTTAGCGAGTGAAGCCCCAAAGCCCGGCTAAAGCCTCGGGTAACCTGGCAATGCTGCCAGCTGTGAGAGAGCCGCGCAAGCGGGAAGCTCTCCCGAGTAAGGTGTAGTCGACCGCTCGGAAGTGTAATG
>JAABTK010000054.1 GCA_011389885.1 Gammaproteobacteria bacterium
CGCCACGGGTGAGATATTGTGGCACCGCCGGGAAACCAGGCGGCAAACAGAGAACACAAACTTCACCCTATCGTGCAGGGAGTGCCTGTCCTACTCGAAACCTCCCATGCCCCCGCCGCGGGGGCTGCGGCCATCTGCGTCCATCCGCGTTTATCTGTGGTTCAATATCAGCCCGGTGTTCATCCATGCTGGAGTTTTACGAACTGGCAACCCAAGCGCTTTCGGAGTGCCAAGCACACGAAGAACCGCACAGCCCGAGGGCTGTACTCCAGGCGGCTAGGCGAGGCTGGAGCGGCGGACAGGCATTCCCGCCCTGTGGGGCGCGGGGACGATCAAGCAAAACCGCCTCCGCGCCCTCCGCGGTCCGCTGCGCGCTTTGCGTTCCTACAGGCCGTTGTTTCCGTTACCTCGGCGCAGGCGCTCTAGACCCTGGTACGCCTGCGCCGAAGGGTCGAAAACAACCCAGGCGCTCGCGGAACGCAGAGCACGCGGAGAATCGCAGAGGGCGCAGAGAAGAAAAGGTTTTTTCTTGGCGCCCTTTGCGTCTGGCGAGAGAGGGCCTTCGGCGCCGATCGACTCGTGCCGGGAATAGGCTGTGCCGAGGAACGAGGCGCATCGCTTGGACGCGTGCGGGGCCGAGGCGAAGCGGGCCATTGAACCGCGAACGGGCGCGCATACCCACTTCGCTACAGGCGGAACCCGGCACGCCTTGGGGGCGCGACTAGACCAGGATGCGGTCCCGCCCCGCAGCGGGGCGGGAGGCCTTCATGCAACCAACCGCCCATGGGCGAGGTTTTAACCAAAAACCCCCTCTGCGCTCTCTGCGGTCCTCGGTACCCTCTGTGTTCCTAAATGGCGTTGTTTCCGATACTTGTGCGTGGCTGCACGCGACTGCGGTTTTTATGATCCGAACGCCGGGGAGCCCGAAAACCGCGGAAATCGGCCGATTTCGACGGCCTGGGTCCGGGCCTGGCCTGCGGCGAGTCGGCGCGGCGCAAGGGCCGCGCCTTTATGCCCTATTTGGCTGGCGCGCTCTGCGGCGGCTTGGGTGGTTGCTGCCCTTTCGGCGCCGGTTTGCCGCCGGCCAGTTCGGCCAACAGTACGCCGTCGGCGGGGAGCAACCCATGGCCCGCATGGGCCACCCGGGTCTTTGCCAGGCCCTGGAGCATATAGACGTTATTTAGGTCCTGACTGAACACCGGCACCAGCTCGTCGCTCAGGCCCACCGGCCCGGAGCGCACCACCGAAATATACTCGATATCCGGATGCGGCTGGGCGTTCAGCCAATACAGCAGGCTGCCGGGGTGGGCCGGGGTCAGATCCATCAGCACCCCCCAGGATTGCTTCACCGCGTAATAGGTGCTGCCGCCGAAGAAGTCTTTGAACATACCGAAGGGGCCGGCGCCGCTGGTGGCGTCGAGCGCCTCGATAGCCCTGGCCGTGCCCAGGTGCGGGCTGGCGATGGTGACTAGACGTTTAACCTGTGCTGCGCCCGCGCGCACCAAGGCCAAGCGTGCGGCCACGCCGCCGGCCGAGTGGGCGGCGACGGTGATGGGCTCGTCGGGGAAATATCGGCGCAGGTAATCGAGAATCACTTGCAGGTGAACCGATTGGTCCACCATCGGCGCGAGCGAAGGCAACTCGACGCTATAGGCCCGGTTGGGCGCTTGGCTGCCGTTGCCCGGCAGCAGCTCCACCCCGGCCGGGCTGGCGCGCAAGATGCCGCCTCGGGGCCAGCCGTGCTGTTCCAGCACGGCGTTCACGCCGCTGGCCTCCCAGGAGTGCGGGCTGCCCATGTAGCCATGCACGAGCAACAGGATATCGGCCCGGGCGCCGAGGGGTGAGCATAGAATCAGAAATGCGAGGGCGTACAAACGCTTCATGGTGGCTCCTTAAAGATGAAATTATGCGGGCTTTGCCGGTCTGTTCTTTGACAGACACCGTCAGAATAGCAGAAAAAATTATAGGCCAATAAAAGCCGATCAACAAAGCCGTTTTGACGCGAAGCGTTCACGCAGCTCGGTGACGGGGTGTTCGAAGTAGCGGTAGACCAGGGCCGAGACGATCAGGGTGGCGGCCAAATAGACCGCGTAAGGCCCGATCCAGCCCGCAAAATGGGGCGCGACATAGTCGCGCGCCAGGGGGATGGCGAAGGCGAGGTGGGTCAGGTACATGGCGTAGGAGGTGGTACTGACGAACAGCACCGCCGCGGACACCCGCGGCCAGGGGCAGCGCAGGCCCGCGAACCAGGGCAGCAGCAGGGCCAGCCCGGCGCCGGTGATGCTGAACAGCCAGGTCCGATGGATCGCTTCGGTCGGACCCAGGATCACGCCGTCAATGTACAGATAGAGCGCCGCCGCGGTGACGGCCAGCCCGGCCCAGGCCATGGCCGCCCGCCAGCGTGCGACCCGATCCGGATAGAAGTGCAGCAGATAGGCGATCAGCACCCCATAGCCGATGGCGTCCAGGCGAAAGGCCGTCACCCGTCGCACATCCGGCCCCCAGCGGGGGCCGGGTTCCAAGACCCAGCCGAAGCGGAATAGGGTGAAGAGCGCGATGTAGACCAGGGCGGCCAGCAACAGCGCGCGGGGCCTGGGCAAGGGCAGCAGCAGAAAGGCGGCGAAGATCAGCGGCAGGCTGAGATAGAACCACTCCTCCACCGCCAGGCTCCAGGCCTCGGGCATCATGGGCGGCGAGGGCCAGGCCAGGTTTTGCAGCAGCAGAAAGTAGCGCCAGTCGTAGGCGTGCGGGCCGAAGAGCCATTGGAACAGGCTGATGTTGAGCAGCAGAAACAGGAAATAGTTGGGCAGGGTGCGGAACCAGCGGCGGATCCAAAAGCCGCGAATCAGCGGCCAGGTCCGGGTCCCGCGGGCCGGTTGCTCGGCGTAGAGGCGCAGCAGAATCCCGCCCACCAGCAGCCCGCTGAGCACGAAGAACAGCTCCACCCCGAAGAAGCCGCCGATGGCGAACCACTGGCGCTCCCAATGCACCGGCAACAGCGCCCGCCCATGGGCCAGCAGCACCATGAGGATGGCCAGGGCCCGCACCAGGTCCAGGCCGAAGTTGCGCGCGGCTCGGGCGCCCATGAATCCGGCCACCTAGCCTTCGCGCTTGGCCTCCAGCGCCTCCCAGCGCGCAAAGGCCTGCTCCAGCTCGGTCTCCAGCCGCTGCAATTGGTCACCGATGTCGGCCGCCTCCGCGGGCGAGGCCTGAAAGAACTCGGGGGCGGACATCCGCCGGTGCAGGTCGCCGATCTTGGCCTCCAGCTCGGCAATGCGCTCGGGCAGGGCGTCTAGCTCGCGCTGATCCTTGTAACTGAGCTTTTTCGCCTTCGACTTGGGCGCCGGGGCCTCGGTGAGCTTGGGGCGCTGGGCCTCGGTCCGGGTGCGCGCCGGCTCGGGGCGCTGGCGCACCCAGTCCGTGTAGCCGCCCACATACTCCCCCACCCGGCCATCGCCCTCCAGCGCCAGGGTGGAGGTGACTACGTTGTCGATAAAATCCCGATCATGGCTCACCAGCAGCAGGGTGCCCTGGTATTCCATCAGCCGTTCTTCCAGCAGTTCCAGGGTCTCGGCGTCGAGGTCGTTGGTGGGCTCGTCCAGCACCAGCACATTAAACGGGCGGGTGAACAGCTTGGCCAGCAGCAGGCGCGCCCGCTCGCCGCCGGAGAGGGCGCGAATGGGCTGGCGGGCGCGCTCCGGGGTGAACAGAAAGTCCTGCAAATAACTCATCACATGCCGCGACTGGCCGCCGATGGTGATTTGGTCCTTGCCGCCGGAGACGTTGTCTTGCACCGAGATTTTGGGGTCGAGGGTGTCGCGCAGTTGGTCGAAATAGGCCGCCTCGACGTTGGTCCCCATGCGGATCTCGCCCCGGTCGGGTCGCAGCCGACCCAGCAGCAGGTTCAGCAGCGTGGTCTTGCCTGAGCCGTTGGGGCCGATGATGCCGATGCGGTCGCCGCGCATGATGGCGGTGGAAAAGCCGCTCACGATGGGCTTGTCCTCCCAGGCGTAGGTCATGTCCTCGACCTCCGCCACCAGCTTGCCCGAGCGCTCGGCCTCGTTGAGGTTGATGCGGGCCGTGCCGGTGCGCTCGCGGCGCTCCTTGCGCTCCTCGCGCAGGGCCTTCAGCGCCCGCACCCGGCCCTCGTTACGGGTGCGCCGGGCCTTAATGCCCTGGCGGATCCAGGTCTCTTCCTGCGATAGCTTTTTGTCGAAGCGGGCATTGGCCTTCTCCTCCGCCTCCAGGAGTTCCGCCTTGCGGCGCAGGAAGTTTGCGTAATCCCCGGGCCAATCGGTAAGCCGGCCGCGGTCCAATTCAATGATGCGGCTGGCCAAGTGGCGCAGGAAGGCGCGGTCATGGGTGATAAACAGCAGCGAGCCCTCGTAGCCCAGCAGGAACTCCTCCAGCCATTGAATGGATTCGATATCGAGGTGGTTGGTGGGTTCGTCCAGTAACAGTAGGTCGGGTTTCTGCACCAGGGCCCGCGCCAACAGCACCCGCCGCTTCATGCCGCCGGAGAGCTCGGCGAAGCGCAGATCCGGGTCCAGCGCCAGGCGCGAAATCACCGCCTCCACGCGCTGCTCGGTCTGCCAGCCGTCGCCGGCCTCCAGGGCGTGCTGCACCTGCGATAGTTGCTCCAGGGTCCCGGCGCTGGTGTCCGTCTCCAGGCGTTTGATCAGTTCGTGATAACGCCGCAACAGCTCACCGAGTTCCGGCAGCCCGCCGGCCACCACGTCGAAGATACTTCCCGCATCTTCCGCCGGCACCTCCTGGGCCAAGCGGGCGATTTGGATGCCCTGCTGCACCACCCGCTGGCCGTCGTCCGGCGGGATCTCGCCCAGAATCACCTTCATCAGGGTGGACTTGCCGGCGCCGTTACGCCCCAGCAGACAGATGCGCTCGCCGGGCTCGATGCTTAGGTCCAGGTCTTCGAGCAGGTTGGGGCCGCCGAAGGCGAGTTGAATGTTTTTCAGCGTGATCAGGGGCATGGGGATCCGGAAGGTTGCGACGAAAGCGGCTATTCTACAGCGCCGAGCGGTTGCGCCCAAAGGCCGGGCTTGGCGGAAGATGGAATCCGGCTGCGGCCGGGGTTATGCTGTTAAGATCAGAAGCGCCCCGCCTGCGCCGCGGCGCCCCTGGGGCCGAACGGCAAACCCGCGGGTCCCGAGGCCCTGGGGGCCATCTCCCCGGGCCGCCTGACCGCGCAGGGGATGAGCGGCGGCCCCTGGCCCTGCTGTTCACGCTCTCCGCTCATGGTTTACTGGATAGGGCGGCCTGCAATCGCTATTTTGCAGGAGGGCCGGGCCACTACGCATACCCCGAAGAGGCGATCCGGCAAGCCCTCTCCCGCCTGCCCAAGGCGGGTGAGAGGATGCGCGGGCGGGGATGACTATCGACCACCAAAGGGGTGAATGTACTCGGGATGAAACTCATTAGCGACAAAGATGCGTGGGAGGGCCAGGCCGACTGCCTGAGCTGCACCCTGCGCAACATGGTGCTGTTCGCCGGCCTGGAAGAGAAAGACTTCGATCAAATCCACCAACCCATTGACCTCTACAAGCTCCCGCCGGGCTCCACCCTGTATCGGGCCGGAGACCAGGGCGAGCGCCTGTTCACCATCCGCACCGGGGTGCTCAAGCTGGTGCAGTATCTGCCCGACGGCAACCAGCGCATCGTGCGCCTGATCCGCTCCACCGACGTTACCGGGCTGGAGGCCCTGCTGGGCCAGCCCTATCAGCACGACGCGGTGGTGCTTCAGCCCACCGAGGCGTGCAGCCTGCCGGCGGGCGTGGTGCAGGCCCTGTCTCGGACCTCCCCCAAGCTGCACCAGGAGCTGCTCAACCGCTGGCATCGCGCCCTGACCGAGGCCGACGCCTGGCTCACCGAACTCTCCACCGGCTCGGCCAAGCAACGGGTGGCCCGCCTGCTGTTGCGCCTAGTGCGGGACGAAGCAAGCAGCGAATGCACCCTGTTCAGCCGTGAGGACATGGGCGCCATGCTCGGCGTCACCACCGAGACCGCCAGCCGCACCATCGCCGAATTCAAACGCCAGAGCCTGCTGGTGGAGACCTCTCCCAACCACTTCCTGCTGGACGTGCGCAACCTCCAACGCATCGCGGAGGACTAGCGATTTGCGTATTTTCAATGCGCAGGGGGCAGGAGTTACCTAACCTTCTCGCCCAATGCGCCGCCTCCGCGGCGGGGATCATGCGACCCCGAGGGACGAGGCGGTATGGAAGAGGACACGCTGTCGGCAGAGAACCCATGAAAGAGTCCCTGTTAGAGGAAAAATACCCGCTGTTCACGCTGGAGATCGACAAGACGGAGACCGTCTTTCAAGGTGTGGACCAAATCATCGAACACCTGCGCCAACAGGTGGAGGGCCATCCGGTGGCGCGCTTCATCGCCGTCTTTGACCACTTTGCGCACACCGACGGTCTGCCCCAGGGCCAAGTGGACGAAACCATTCGCGCCGCCCAAAACATCATCTTTTGCTTCGGCATCGCCCTGCCCAACCCGCAGGTGATGGCCGTGCGTCCGCGCTCCATCGGCGTGGTGGAGACCGCTCAAGGCTTCATTATCACCTTTATGGAGGCCCCCATGCCCGTGGCCAACGTGGCCATGGAGCAATGGGCGCACTCCATTCGCAACCGGGAGGCCGCATGAAAATCGGCGTCACCAGCCAGAACTTCCGCACCGTCACCGGCCACGCCGGCAAGGCCCGCCGTTTCCTGCTCTACGAGCGCGACGCCAGCGGCAATCCGATGGAGAGCGGTCGCCTCGACCTGCCCAAGGATCAGTCCATGCACGAGTTTCGCGGCCAGGACCACCCCACCGACGGCCTGGACGTGATCATCACCGGCGGCTGCGGCCAGGGCTTCATCAGCCGCATGTTCAGCCGCGGCATCCGCGTAATCCCCACCGCCGAGACCGACCCAGTGGCGGCCGTCCGCGCGGTCCTTGCCGGCGACCCGTTGCCGCCGCCCGAGCCCCACGAGCACTGAGTCCGTCGCATATTCATGGCCGCATCGCGCCGCCAATCTGCCGGAAAGGCGCAGCCAGCCACCGCCAGCCGTTGGCGATAGGCGCGGTTGTCCATGCGGCCGATAGCGCTGCCACCGCACTCCGGCGGCCTGCATGGAATCCAGCGCCGACGGCTCCATTGCGGGCGAAAGAAAGCCGCCCGCTCAAAGGAGGCGGGCGGCGTTCGGTTGGCGCACGCGGCCATCCGGCGCCCAGCCAGCTGTAGGCCATGCCGGCGGCGCCGTAGGCCAAGCGCCGATCATCCGCGCGATGGCTGGCGTCGTACAGGCCTTGACATTTGCGGGGAGGATCCGTCGTGTCACCCTGGGATGTGAACGCCTAGGCCAGCCTCGCTCAGCGCAGCCCCAAAAATCCCAAGATGAAGAGGGTGATGACGACGGCGCCTATAATCCAGACGATTTGGTTCATGGCTTTTTTCCTTCTTGCAGTTAAAGTTAGATTCCTGTGTATCACTATCTGGAACCTGCTTCGGTGCGCTAGCGAACACTCGCCAGGCAATCTCGGCGGCTAAGGATTCGACAAGCCGTTTGAGCGCCGGAAAGACCCAAGCTGGAGAGGCGAGAGAAGGTCGGCAAACCCAATCCTCGCCGCGTCCTCCGCGTTCCCAGAGGCCGTTGTCTGCGGGATTTTCGCGCGCCTGCACTTGACTGGAGTACACGCCTTGGCGTGTCAGCGTCGTATGCGCGGGCATGACAGGCCGTCAGCCCTCGCGCTATGATCCGGGTTCTTCAATTCTGCAAGGGAGCGCGAACATGCGCGATTCCAGGCATCGAAATCGAGGCGGGAGCCTGGCGGGGGTCCTGTTTGGTTTGGTCTTCTTTGGTATCGGGGTCGGTTTCTTCTTCTTTTTAACCTTTCCGGGGTTGAGCCTGTGGTATCAGGCGCAAGGCTGGGAGGCGGCGGAGGCGCGGGTGATCGAGGCGGATCTCGACGTTTCCCGCTCGGACGATTCCACCAGCTATCGGGCCGTCGGTCGTTATCGTTATCGCTACGCGGATCAGGCGTTCGAGTCGCAGCGTATCGGCCTGTTCGATGGCGCCGATGGTATCGGGAGCTGGCAGCAGGACACCGCCCGCCGCTTAGAGCGGGCCAAGGGCTCGGGGCAATCGGTGCGGGTTTGGGTGAACCCGCAGGATCCGCGGCAGGCCTTGTTTGAGCGGGAGATGCGCTGGGGCCATTTGGGCCTTCAGTCTATCTTCTCCGTGCTTTTCGGCGGCTTCGGTTTGGCGGCGATGCTCGGCTCGCTCCGCCGCAAGCGCGAGGCCGACGAACCCAGACCCCAGGGCGTGACCGTCGGGGATGCGGGGGCGATGCTTGGCGTTGGATCGGACGCGGAGCGGTCCGCCTCGGCGGGACCCGGCGACCCGTCGCCGGCCGCCTATCGGCGTTCCGAGATCCCGGGGCCGGCGGCGGACGGCGCGCCGCCGCCGATCCCGGAGGGCCGGCTGCAAATCCGGCGCCAGCTCGCCGAGCTGGAGTTCTATCACCCCTATGGCCGCAACCTGGGCGTTGGCAGCGGGCTGTTGCTCTTCGGGGCCGTCTTCTTCGGTGCGGGCTGGTTCATGGGGCTTCAGGGCGCCCCGTCGGTGATGGCGCTGATCTTCGGGGCCATCGGCGCCCTGGTGATGCTGATCGGGCTCTATTTGCCATTGAACAGCCTGCGGGTTCGGGTGGGGCCTGGGGGGGTGGAGGTGCGGCGCCGGGTCCTTGGCCTGGGCGGGGTGAGGCAGGTGCGGCCCGGCGAGGTGCGCCGGGTGGCGAAGAAGGTCAGTTCGCAGACCTCGCAAGGCAATAAGACTACGGTGTATTACAAGGTGGGAGCGGAAACCGCTCAGGGCCAGACCCTGACTGTGGCCGAGGGGCTGGACAGCGCCGCCGCGGCGGACTATGTGGGCGACCTGGCGCGGCAGGCCCTAGGCGGCGTGGCGGGGCCGGATGAGGGCGCCGCGGCGGCCCGGCCCGAGATCCCGCCCCTGGTGAGGGCGCTGCTGGATCGCTCGAATCCGGCGCACAAAAAGCTCAAGCGGGTGATGAACCTGATCGTGTTCGCGCTCATCGTGGCCTTCTTCTGGGGGCCGATTAGCGCCTTTTTGCTGAAGTGACTTCGGGGCGCAGCAGCAGCGCGTGCCGCTGGGCGTCCACGCCGGGCACCCGCAACGGCTCGCAGCGGGTGGCGACCCCCGCGGCCTCCAACTGTTCGATTTCCGCCGCGGGGATCCCGCCCTTCATGGCCAGGATCAGGCCGCCGGGGGCCAGATGCGGCGCGCACAGCGCCAGGATTCGGGGCAGGGCGGTGAAGGCGCGGGAGGTGATGGTCTGAAAGGCGGCCTGCGGCCGGTAGCCCTCTAACCGCGCCTGCACCACGGTTACGTTTTCAAGCCCCAGCTCCCAGGCCGCCTGCTGCACGAAACGGGTCTTCTTGCCGTTGGCGTCGAGCAGGGTGAGTGCCAGATCCGGGCGGGCGATGGCCAGCGGGATCCCGGGCAGGCCGGCCCCGGTGCCCACGTCCAACACCGCCGGGCCTTCCAGGAAGGGCAAGATGGAGAGGGCGTCGAGCAGGTGCAGCGGGACCATCTCCCGCGGATCGCGGATGGCGGTGAGGTTGTAGGCCTGGTTCCATTTGTGCAGCAGGGCCAAGAAGCGGATTAGCGCGGCATGCTGCCCGGCATCCAATTCGATGGCCAGGCGTGGCAGGCCGTCGGCCAGCTGCTCGCCCCACAGCGCCTCATGCCCCGCGGGGTTCATAGCGCCGAATCTCGCTTTAGGTGAATCAATAGCAGGGAGATGGCCGCCGGGGTGACGCCCGGGATGCGTCCGGCCTGGCCGATGGTGGCCGGCCGCGTCCGTATCAGCTTCTCACGCACCTCGGCGGACAGGCCGCGCACCTTTTGGTAGTCGAATCCGTCGGGCAGCTTCAGCGCCTCGTGGGTCCGGGCGCGCTCGATTTCGTCCCGTTGGCGGTCGATGTAACCGGCATAGCGGGCCTGGATCTCCAACTGCTCCCGCACCTGCGGCTGTCCCACGCCGGGGCCGATCGCGGGCAGTTGCATCAGGCCCGCATAGTCCACCTCGGGCCGTTGCAGCAGATCCAAGGCCCGCACCGCCTTGGAGATCGAGGCCCCCATGCGCGCCTGGGCCTGCTCCGCCGCGGGACTGCCGGGGCGGATCCAAAGCCCCCGCAGGCGTTGCCGCTCCTGCTCCAGCAGCTCCCGCTTGCGCTCGAAGAAGGCCCAGCGCGCGTCGTCCACCAGCCCCAGGCGGCGGCCGCTCTCGGTCAGGCGCAGGTCGGCGTTATCCTCGCGCAGCAGCAGGCGGTATTCGGCGCGGCTGGTGAACATGCGGTAGGGCTCGTCGGCGCCGCGGGTGATCAGGTCGTCCGCCAGCACCCCGAGGTAGGCCTCGTCCCGCCGCGGCCACCAGGGTTCCAGCTCGCGCACCTGGAGCACCGCATTCAATCCGGCCAACAGGCCTTGGGCCGCGGCCTCTTCGTAGCCGGTGGTGCCGTTGATTTGGCCGGCGAAGTAGAGGCCGCGAATGAGGCGGGTCTCCAGGCTGGGCCTGAGGTCGCGCGGATCGAAAAAGTCGTACTCAATGGCATAGCCCGGGCGGGTGATATGGGCGTTCTCCAGGCCCTTCATGGAGCGCACCAGCTCCAGTTGCACGTCGAAGGGCAGGGAGGTGGAGATGCCGTTGGGGTAGACCTCGTGGGTGTCCAGCCCCTCGGGCTCGATAAAGATTTGGTGCGAGTCCTTGTCCGCAAAGCGCACCACCTTGTCCTCAATGGAGGGGCAGTAGCGCGGGCCGATGCCCTCGATCACCCCGGTGTACATCGGCGAGCGGGCCATGCCGCCGCGAATGATCTCGTGGGTGCCGGCGTTGGTGTGGGTGATATGGCAGCTCACCTGCGGCGGGTGTTCCTCGGGCCGGCCGAGGAAGGAGAACACCGGGGCGGGGGCGTCCCCGGGCTGCTCCTGGAGGTCCGCGTAGTCGATGCTGCGGCCGTCGATGCGCGGCGGGGTGCCGGTCTTGAGTCGCTCCACCCGCAACGCCAGCTCCCGCAGGCGGGCCGATAGCGCATTGGCCGGCGGATCCCCGGCGCGCCCGCCAGCGTAATTGGCGAGCCCGATATGCATGCGCCCGCCGAGGAAGGTGCCAGTGGTCAGCACCACCGCGCGGGCGCGAAATTGCAGGCCCATTTGGGTGACTGCGCCGGTGACCTGCTCGCCTTCTATCAGCAGGTCGTCCGCCGCCTGCTGGAAGATATCCAGGTGCGGCTGGTTCTCCAGCGCATGCCGCACCGCGGCCTTGTAGCGCATCCGATCCGCCTGCGCGCGCGTGGCCCTGACCGCCGGGCCCTTGCGCGAATTGAGGATGCGAAACTGGATCCCGCCGCGATCCGCGGCCCGCCCCATCAGGCCGCCCAGGGCATCCACCTCCTTCACCAAATGCCCCTTGCCGATGCCGCCGATGGCCGGATTGCAGCTCATCTGCCCCAGGGTCTCGATGTTGTGGGTCAGCAGCAGGGTGCGCGCGCCCATGCGGGCCGCCGCCAGCGCCGCCTCGGTCCCGGCGTGACCGCCGCCGATGATGATGACCTCATAGGCTTGGGGATGGAGCATGGTTGCACCTAATAAAGGTTGAAGGGTTCCAGGGGGCCGCGAAAACGCGGCCATTCTAACCGATCGAACCCGCATGCGGGCGGCCCGGTGAGCGCGCGGGGCGCAAGCGCGCAACAAACTCAGAAAAACAGTTGACAGTGAAATTCTAATATACGAATATAGTAACCGTAGGCTGGCTACCAAGCGTAGCCAGATCCTTCATCCTCCTTTGGTGGTTTATTCGGCGCAACGCCCCCCGTTGCGCCTTTTTTTTGCCCGTTCAGGTGCTAGGCCGCATCTTGGGGGTTGCGTATGTCCTTCTGCGCCTGTATAATTCTCGCTCTTTATTTCAAGGGTTTGATCTCCCGGAGTGAGCTAGATGACGACTGTTAGCGCGAAACCCGCGGAAGTGCGCCGCGACTGGTATCTGGTAGACGCCACCGACAAGACCCTCGGTCGGCTGTCCACGGAAATTGCCCGGCGCCTGCGCGGCAAGCACAAGCCCGAATACACTCCTCATGTAGACACCGGCGACTACATCGTGGTGGTCAACTGCGAAAAGATCCGGGTGACAGGCAACAAGATGCAGGACAAGATGTACCATCATCACACCGGGTACATCGGCAACCTCAAGTCGATCAGCCTGGAGAAGCAGTTGCAAAAGGCCCCCCAGCGCGTGATCGAGCACGCAGTGAGAGGCATGCTGCCGAAGAACAAGCTCGGCCGCGCCATGTTCAAGAAACTGCGCGTATACGCCGGCGTCGAGCACGGCCACGAGGCCCAGCAGCCCAAGCCGCTGGAAGTCTGAACCGCAAATCGCATAACGTATTCGGAACGAATAAAATGGCAGAGACCCGCACTTACGCAACCGGACGCCGGAAAAGCTCCGCAGCCCGCGTCTTCCTGACCCCCGGCAGCGGCGCGATCACCGTGAACGAGCGCCCGCTAGACGAGTACTTCGGCCGCGAGACCGCCCGCATGGTGGTGCGCCAGCCGCTGGAAAAGTCGGAGCTGATCGACAAGGTGGACATTAAGGTCACCGTGGCCGGCGGCGGCAATACCGGCCAGGCCGGCGCCATCCGCCACGGCATCGCCCGCGCGCTGGTGGAGTACGACGAGGAGCTGCGCTCGCCGATGCGCCGCGCCGGCTTCCTGACCCGCGACGCCCGCGCCGTGGAGCGTAAGAAGGTCGGTCTGCACAAGGCCCGCAAGCGTCCGCAGTACTCCAAGCGCTGATCCTGCGGCCCGCCTTTCGCGGCGGGCTTGCGGCGACAAGCAACCGAAGGCCGGGTACGCGCCGTCGTTCGCCGCACCCAGGCCCCAACCCCCTCAACCGGGGGCGGACCTGTATTTGGGGACTCGTCTAATGGTAGGACACCGGACTCTGACTCCGTATGTCGAGGTTCGAATCCTCGGTCCCCAGCCATTGCAAAGGCCCGCACCGCGGGCCTTTTTATTTGCTCTCGCTTGAGCCGCATGCCGGAATCCTCCCTCGCCGCCGATCTGTTGACCTGGTTCGACCGCCACGGGCGTCACGACCTGCCCTGGCAGCGAGACGCCACGCCGTATCGGGTCTGGGTCTCCGAGGTCATGCTCCAGCAGACCCGAGTGGAAAAGGTCGTTGCCTACTTTCAGCGCTTTATGCACGGCCTCCCTGAGCTTGCGGATTTGGCCGCCGCCGACCTCGATCGCGTGCTGGCGCTGTGGTCCGGACTCGGCTACTACGCCCGGGCGCGCCACCTGCATCGCGCCGCCGAGCTGGTGATGCAGCGACACGCCGGCGTCGTGCCCGCGGACTTGGCGGCGCTGCAAGCGCTCCCGGGGATCGGCCGCTCCACCGCCGGGGCGATTCTGTCCCTGGGGTGCGGCAGGCCTTATCCGATCCTCGACGGCAATGTGAAGCGGGTCTTCGCGCGGGTGTTCGCCGTCGAAGGGTGGCCCGGAAGGTCTGCGGTGCAGCGCACGCTCTGGGGCCACGCCGAGGCGCAACTCGCCCGCCGTCGCCCCGGGGACTACAACCAGGCGCTAATGGACCTGGGGGCCTCGGTGTGCAGTCGGCGTAAACCGGACTGCCCCGCCTGCCCGCTGAAGGCCCGCTGCCAGGCCTGTCAGGACGGCGAGCCGGAGGCCTATCCGGCGCCCGCCCCGCGTGTGCGCATGCCGCTAAAGAGCGCCCAGGTGCTGCTGATCCGCGATGCCCGTGGCCGGGTGCTGTTGCAGCGCCGCCCGCCGGCGGGGGTTTGGGGCGGGCTTTGGAGTCTGCCGGAGGCCCCGGCCGACGCCGACCCCGCGCCCTGGGCGCTTGAAAACCTGGGGCTGGAAACCCAGTTTGAATGGGCGTGGGCGTCGTTTCGGCATACCTTTTCCCACTACCACTACGACATGCGGCCGGTGGTGTTGCGGCTGCTTGAACCCGGCGGCGGCGGGCTGCGCGAATCCGCGGATTGGGCCTGGCGGACGCCGCACGCCCCGCCGAACCTCGGCATCCCCGCCCCCGTGTCTCGGCTGTTGCACGGCCTTGGCCGGCACAACCCAGGAGCAGATCGAAATGACCCGAATGGTGCAGTGCGCAAAACTGAATAAGGAGGCCGAGGGCCTCGAACGTCAACCCTATCCGGGGGAACTCGGCAAGCGGATCCTGGAGAACGTGTCCAAAGAGGCCTGGCAGCTTTGGCTCAAGCAGCAGACCATGCTGATCAACGAATATCGCTTAAACCCGATGGACCCCAAGTCCCGCGTCTACCTCGAAGAGCAGATGGAAAGATTCTTCTTCGAAGGCGGCGGCGACACCCCGGAAGAATATCGGCCCCAAGGTTAACCGGCGCTGGGCCGTAGGCGCGGCTTGACAGCCGCGCGGCGCGCTCCTAGCATGCCCGTTTCCCCGTTCTCCTGATCGCGACGAATTCATGTAATGGAAATATCCGCCATCCGCAAGCTTATTGCGGACGACCTGCAGGCCAGTGACGCACTGATCCTGCATCGACTCCAGTCCGACGTCGCCCTGATCAACCAGATCGGCCATTACATCGTCAATAGCGGGGGTAAACGGCTGCGCCCGATGATCGTGCTGCTGGCGGCCCGTGCGCTGGGCTATCAGGGCAAGGACCATGTGGCGCTGGCGGCCATCATCGAATTCATTCACACCGCCACCCTGCTGCACGACGACGTGGTGGACGGCTCCCAGTTGCGGCGCAATCGGGAGACCGCGAATAACCTCTGGGGCAATGCCGCCAGCGTGCTGGTCGGGGACTTTCTGTATTCCCGCGCCTTCGAGATGATGGTGCAGGTGCAGCGGATGCGGGTGATGGACATTATGTCCCACGCCACCAATCGCATCGCCGAGGGCGAGGTGTTGCAGTTGCTCAACTGCCGCGACCCGGAGACCGATGAGGCCAAGTACCGCGAGGTGATCCTGCGCAAGACCGCCACCCTGTTCGAGGCCGGCGCCCGCCTAGGCGGGGTGATTTGCAACAGCTCCGAGGCGGAGGAGCAGGCCCTCGCCGCCTATGGGCGGCATTTGGGCACGGCCTTTCAAATGGTGGACGACTCCCTGGACTACAGCGCCGCCGAGGCCGACATCGGCAAGAACTTGGGGGATGACCTAGCCGAGGGCAAGCCCACGCTGCCGCTGATTCGGGCGCTTGAGGTCGGCGACGAGGCCGAGCGGGCGGTGATTCGCGGGGCGATTGAAAACGGCGGCCGCGAGTCCATCGGTTCCGTAATGGCGGCTATTGAATCCACCGGGGCCATCGCGTATACTGCGCGGCTCGCGGAGGATGAGGCAGCGGCGGCCAAGGCGGCGCTCGAAGCCCTGCCGCCCTCGGCGTTCCGCACTGCACTGGCCGCCTTGGCCGATTTTTCGGTCCAACGCAGCGGTTGAAGCTGTTTACGGGGTGTAGCTCAGCTTGGTAGAGCACTGCCTTCGGGAGGCAGGGGCCGGAGGTTCGAATCCTCTCACCCCGACCAAATTTCCCGCACTAATTCCCGCCCGACTCCTCCGGCATTTTTCCAGCGGCAAGCTCCGGCTTTCCGCCGGGCCTGTGTTACTATTCACGGATTCCGCATGAGCGAGTTATCGCCGGTTGCCGCGGCGGGTGTTGCGCTGCTGGCCTCGGCGGGCTTGGCCGGCTGGCTGCAAGGCCCCTATGCGCCCTTGCGCCTGCTCGATCATGCCAATGCGCGCTCGCTGCACGTCGGGGCCGTGCCGCGCAGCGGCGGCCTGGCCGTTGCCGGCGGCTTGCTGGTCGCCTGGGCGCCCGGGTTGCTCGGCGCCGGGGCGACCGACACCGCGTTCTGGCTGGCCTGCGGGGCCGCGCTCGTATTGGCCGTGGGGCTGTGGGACGATTGCGGGCATGTGCCGGCGCTACCGCGCCTGCTGGTGCATTTGGCGGCGGCAGTATTGTTGTTCAGGGGCGGGCTTTGGCTGGATACCGGCCTGCTGCCGGGGCTCGCCTGGGCGCCGCCTTGTTGGGCCGTCATGGGGCTCACCGCGCTGTTCGTGGCTTGGTCGGTGAACCTCTACAATTTCATGGACGGCATGGACGGCCTGGCCGGCGGCATGGCCGTAATCGGGTTTGGGGCCTTGGGCCTCATGGGGCTGTTCCAGGGCGCGACGGGTTTTGCCGCCATAACCCTGGGCGCGGCGGCTGCGGCGCTGGGGTTTTTGCTTTGGAACGCGCCGCCCGCGCGGATCTTTCTCGGCGATGGCGGATCCGGCCTGCTGGGGTTTCTAATGGCGGCCTGTTCGCTGTGGGGCGTCACGCTCGATCTGTTCGAGCTGTGGCAGGCGCTGCTGGTGTTCTCGCCGTTTTGGGCCGACGCAAGCTCTACCCTGCTGCGCCGCCTGTGGCGCGGCGAGGCGGTTTGGCGGCCGCACCGCAAGCACCTGTACCAGCGCCTGGTGCGGGCCGGCTGGGGCCATCAACGCACCGCCCTCGCCGCCTGGGGCCTGATGTTGGCCTGCGCCCTGTCGGCGATGGGGGCCGGGATGGTCGGCGCCGCGGCGCAATGGTTGGTGCTCGGGGGGTGGACCCTGTTTTACCTGTGGTTGATCCGCTTTACGGACGCCAGGATGCCCTTCGATCTGGCCTAAGGCCATTGGCGGGGATTCATGATTCGACAGCGCCGGTCTCAGAGGAGCGCATTTTTGCCCAACCCGCTGAACAGATTATACAGCCGGAGCGTGGCCTTCAGTCATGACCTGCTGATGATTCCGCTGGCGTGGCTCGGGGCCTATTGGCTGCGTTTCAATCTCGAACAGATTCCGCCGTTCTATCTCGAAACCGCCCTTTGGAGCCTGTTGTTGGTGGTTCCGGTGCAGGCGGTGTTCTCCTGGCATTTCGGTCTCTATCGCGGGGTCTGGCGCTTTGCCTCCCTGCCGGACTTGGTGCGCATCACCAAGGCCACGGTCTCGGGCCTGCTGGTGGCGGTGTTGCTGGTGTTTTTGGTGTTTCGCGCCGAGGGCCTGCCGCGCTCGGTGCCGCTGCTGTACGGCATCCTATTGATGGTGCTGCTGAGCGGGCCGCGACTGTTCTACCGCTGGCTGAAGGACCATCGGCTCGGCTTCCGCAGCGGTCGGCGGGTGTTGGTGGTGGGGGCCGGGGCGCCGGGCGAGGCCCTGGTGCGCGATATGCTGCGCGATTCGCGCAAGGGTTATCTGCCGGTGGCCTTCTTGGACGATAACCGCCGCAAGTGGGGCAAGGAGATCCACGGCGTGCGGGTGGCGGGCGGCACCCGGGGGCTGTGCGCTACGGTGGACGAATTGGGCATCGAGCTGATCATGCTGGCCATGCCCGCCGCGGATGCGGCCGAGGTGCGGCGGGTGGTGGAGCTTGCGGAGAGCAGCGGCGTACCCTTTCAGACCGTGCCGCAGTTGGATGACCTGATGTCCGGCCAGGTCAGCATCAGTCAACTGCGGCGGGTGCATATCGAGGACCTGCTGGGGCGCGAGCCGGTGTCGCTCGATTGGCCGGAGATCCGCGCCGGGCTCACCGGGCGGGTGATCCTGGTCACCGGGGCCGGGGGCTCCATCGGCTCTGAGCTGTGCAAGCAGGTCGCGCGCCTGGAGCCGGCGACGCTGATCTTGTTCGAGCATAGCGAATTCAATCTGTATCGCATCGACATGGAACTGCAAGAGCAGTTTCCCGGTCTCTCGGTGCATCTGTTCCTGGGCGATGTGTGCGATGCGGCGGCGGTGGATCGGGTGTTCGGGGCCCATCGGCCGCAAATCGTGTTTCACACCGCGGCCTACAAGCATGTGCCGCTGTTGGAGAGCCAACTGCGCGAGGCGGTGAACAACAACGTGCTCGGCACCAAGCGGGTGGCGGACGCGGCCGATCGCCACGGCTGCGGCGAGTTCGTGCTGATCTCCACCGATAAGGCGGTGAACCCGGCCAATGTGATGGGGGCCACCAAACGCATCGCCGAGATTTACTGTCAAAACCTGGACGCCCGCTCCCGCACCCGCTATATCACGGTGCGCTTCGGTAATGTGCTGGGCTCGGCGGGCAGCGTGGTGCCGCTGTTTCGGCGCCAAATCAAGGCCGGCGGTCCGGTCACCGTGACCCACCCCGAGATGGAGCGCTTCTTCATGACCGTGCGCGAGGCCTGCCAACTGATTATGCAGGCGGGCGTCATCGGCGTGGGCGGCGAGGTGTTCGTGTTGGACATGGGCGAGCCGGTGCGCATCGCCTATCTGGCGGAGCAGATGATTCGCCTGTCCGGCAAGACGCCCGGAGAGGATATTCGGATCGAATACACCGGCCTGCGGCCGGGCGAAAAGCTCTACGAGGAGCTGTTTCACGAGCGCGAGAAGTTGATGGCCACCGGCCACGACAAGATCCTGCTGGCCCGGCACTGCGAAATGGGCTGGGACTTGGTGGGCCAAATGATGAAGGAACTTCACGCGGCCTGTGATGACTATGACGGTGAGCGCTTGAACAAAGGGCTCAAACGGTTTTTGCCCCGGCGCGAGACGGCGGGGCCGGATGGCGAGAGCCGGGGCGAAGTCGTCCCGCTGCGCACCCATTAACCCTCGGAATGCATTTGTTGTAGATATGGCGCAAGCGGTTCAGGAAAGAGTCCCAGACGAAGTGGGCGCGGGCAACGGCGATGCCGAAATCGCGGCCTATCTTGAGCAAAAAAGCAAATTCACCGCTCAGGACTATGCGCGCGCCCGCCACCTGGCGGCCGATAGCGGCGATTCGGTTTGGTACACGGCGCTCAAGCTGGGGCTGGTGTCGGAAAAGGAGATGGCCGCGGCCTTTGCCGCGGTGCTCGACCTGCGCAGCCTGACCGCCGAGGACTACCCCGCCATGCCGGCGCTGGAAGAGGGCGTTTCGCCGCGTTTCCTGAAGGAATCCCACCTGCTGCCGCTGGAGCTGCGGGGAGATCGCCTGGTAGTGGCCATGGCCGACCCCAGCGACGCCTTCGCCTACGAGGCCATCGCCGCCGCCACCGGCTGTGAGGTGGCGCCCTGCGTGGGCCTGCGCTCGGACATCGACAACGCCATCGAGCGGCTGTACGGGGCGGGCCGCAGCGCCATGGGCGAGATCGCCGACGGCCTCACCGAGGACGAGCAGGTCGAGGACATTCAACACCTCAAGGACCTAGCCTCCGAGGCCCCGGTGATTCGGCTGGTGAACCTGATCGTGCAGCGGGCGGTGGAGTCCCGCGCCTCGGATATCCATGTCGAGCCCTTCGAGGGCCGGCTGAACGTGCGCTACCGCATCGATGGCGTGCTGGCCGAGGTGGAGGCGCCGCCCTTTCACTCCACCGCGGCGGTGATTTCGCGCATCAAGATCATGGCCAAGCTCAACATCGCCGAACGGCGGCTGCCGCAGGACGGCCGCATCTCCATGCGGGTGCAGGGCAAGGAGCTGGACATGCGCGTCTCCACCGTGCCCACCCTGTTTGGCGAAAGCGTGGTGATTCGGCTGCTGGACAAGGAGAACGTGAGTTTCGACTTCGGCTCCCTAGGCTATGACGGCCGGCCGCTGGAGCGCATGCAACAGGTGCTGGATATGCCCTACGGCATCGTCCTGGTCACCGGCCCCACCGGCTCGGGCAAGAGCACCACCCTCTACACCGCGCTGCACCGGCTGAACACCGCCGACCGCAAGATCATCACCGTGGAGGACCCGGTCGAGTACCAGCTCGAAGGGGTGAACCAAATTCAGGTCAAGCCGCAAATCGACCTCACCTTCGCCAACGCCCTGCGCGCCATCGTGCGTCAAGACCCGGACGTCATCATGGTGGGCGAGATGCGCGACCTCGAAACCGCCCGCATCGCGGTGCAGTCGGCCCTCACCGGCCATGTGGTGCTGTCCACCCTGCACACCAACGACGCCGCCGGCGGCGTGGCGCGCCTGATGGACATGGGGGTGGAGGACTACCTAATCAGCTCCACGGTGAACGGCATCGTGGCCCAACGCCTGGTGCGCAGGCTTTGCCCCCATTGTCGCGAGCCATACGCGGCCTTCGACGAACTGGTGAAGGAGCTGGGCCTGGATCGGTTCGCACCGCCGGGCGAGCCGGTGACCCTGCATCGCGCCGGGGGCTGCAAGGAATGCGGCAACACCGGTTACCACGGCCGCCTGTCGCTGGCCGAGGTGCTGGTGATGGACGACGATATTCGGCACCTGGTGATGAGCCATGCCAACGCCGCCGAGCTGCAAAAGGCCGCCACCGCCGGCGGCATGGAAACCATGTACCAAGACGGCCTGCGCAAGGCCGTGGAGGGGCGCACGACGCTGGAGGAAATCATGCGCGTGACGGAAGACAGCTAAGCCATGCCGCTATACAGCTACAAGGCGGTAAAAAGCTCCGGCGAGACCGTGGAGGGCGAAATGGAGGCCGCCGACGAGGGGCTCTTGGTCCGCAAGCTCCAGGCCGACGGCCTGATCCCGCTAAAGACCGGCCCCGCGGGCGGCGCCGGCAGCTTTCTCAAGCTCTCCCGCCGCGGCGGGGCGCGCAAGAAGCTGTCGGACAAAAAGGTGATGTTACTCACCCGCGAGCTGGCCACCTTGCTGGAGGCGGGCATGACCCTGGATCGGTCGCTGCAGATCCTGCGCGACCTGTCGGACGACGAAGAACTGGTCAAACTGCTCGATCAATTGCGCGAGCGGGTGCATTCGGGCTCGGCCTTTTCCGCCGCCCTGGAGGAGGAGAAGGCCACCTTCTCGCCGCTCTACATCAATATGGTCAAGGCCGGCGAGGCCGGCGGCGTGATGCAGCATGTGCTGTCGCGGCTGGCCGACTATATGGAGCGCTCCACCGAGTTACAGGAGAACATCCGCTCCGCCCTGGTCTACCCGATGATCCTGCTATTCGTGGCCGGGATGTCCATCGCACTGCTGCTGATGTTCGTGGTGCCCCAGTTCAGTCAGATGTTTGAGGACATGGGCGAGCAGTTGCCCATGGCCACCCGGGTGGTGATCACCGCTGGCGATCTGTTTCGCAACTACTGGTGGGCGATGATGGCCGGCCTGTTCCTGCTCATCGCCGCCTTCGACGCCAGCCTGCGCAATCCGGCCACGCGCTATCGCTGGGATCGGCGGGTGCTCAAATGGCCGCTGTTCGGCGATCTGGTGGCCAAGGTGGAAACCGCGCGCTTTTCGCGCACCCTCTCCACCTTGCTGGCCAACGGCCTGCCGCTGCTTACGGCACTAAACCTGGTGAAGGATGTCTTATCCAACAAAATCATCGCCGAGGGCGTGGCCGAGGCCGCCGAAAGCCTGAAAAACGGCAAGGGCTTTTCCGATCCGCTGGTGGACGGCAAGGTGCTGCCGCCGCTGGCGCTGCAAATGATCAAGGTGGGCGAGGAGTCGGGCAATCTCGAAGGCATGCTGGGCAAGATCGCCGACGTGTTCGACCGCGAGGTGCGCACCACCGTGGACCGCATGCTCACCCTGCTGGAGCCGGTGATGATCGTGGGCCTCGGGGTGGTGGTGGCCGGCATTATCATCTCCATCCTGATGGCGGTGCTGAGCGCCAACGAACTGGCTTTTTAGACGCAACCGAGAGATGCAACAAAAGAATCCTATGAAACGACAGACCTTTTCCCGCCACGCGGGCTTCACCCTGGTGGAACTGCTGGTGGTGATGGCCATCCTGGCCATGTTGGTGGGCCTGGTGGGCCCCGCGGTGATGGACCAGTTCGGCGGGGCCAAGACCAAGGCCGCGAAGATCCAAATCGAGGAACTCGGCGCCTCGCTCGACCTCTACAAGCTGGACATGGGGCGTTACCCCAACAGCGGGCAGGGGCTAGACGCGCTGGTGAACAAGAGCGGCTCCGGCGGCAAATGGAACGGGCCCTACGTCAAAAAGGGCAAGGTGCCCAAGGACCCCTGGGGCTATGACTATGTCTACAAGTCGCCGGGCGACCACGGCAACTACGACCTCTCCAGCCTGGGCTCGGACAACGCCGTGGGCGGCGAAGGCGAGGCCCAGGACCTGCATAGCTGGGAATGACCTTGCGGCGCCCGGCGTCGGACTCGGATCTCCTGTTGCGCTTCTCCCGCCCCCGCGGTTTCACCCTCATCGAGTTATTGGTGGTGATGGCCATCGCCGCCATGCTGGTGGCGGTGACCCCGCCGCTGATCTCGCGTGCGCTTCCGGGGGTGGAACTCAAGGGCGCGGCGCGCCAGCTCTCCGCGGCGCTGCGCTTTGCGCGCAACCGGGCGGTGACGGTGCGCGAGTCGGTGGCGGTGCAGGTGGACGTGGAGCAGCGACGCATCACGGTGGCGGGGCGGGCCAAGCCGATCCAGCTCTCGGAGCGGCTGGAGGTGAAGATGCTCACCGCCGAGTCCGAAAGCCAGGGGGAGAAGGTCGGCGGCATTCGGTTCTTCCCCGACGGCGGCTCCACCGGCGGGCGCGTGACCTTCATCCGCAACGAGCGTGAAACGGCGGTGGACGTGGACTGGCTCACCGGCCGGGTGCGGATTATCGAACATGAAGAAGAATAGCGGCTTCTCCCTGCTGGAGGTGCTGGTGGCCTTCGCGGTGCTGGCCATCTCGCTCGGCGTGGTGATGCGGGTGTTCTCCGCCAGCGTGCGCGGGGCCCTGATCAGCGAGCAATACAGCCGCGCCATGATCGTGGCCGAGAGCCGACTGGCCGCGGCCATCGGCAAGGAAGAGCTGGATGAGGGCGTGGCTAGCGGCGAGACCGAAGACGGCTACCGCTGGCAGGTGGAGATCGAGCCCTATGTGCTGGAAGAGGGCGTGGACGACCTGCGGCTACGGGTCAAGCCCTACGAGGTGGTCGCCAGCGTGAGCTGGACCGACGGCAAGGCCGAGCGCGAATTCGCCTTGACCACCCTGCGCCTGGGGGCCGATCAACCGTGAGCGTGCGCCAGGCCGGCTTCACCTTGGTGGAACTGCTGATCGCGTTGTCGCTGCTGAGCATGATCGTGGTGTTGCTGTTCGGCGGCATTCAGTTGGGCAGCCGCTCCTGGGACGGCAGCGAGGCCCGCGCCGAGCGCAACACCGAGATGCGCATGGTCTGGCGCCTGCTGCATGACCACCTGGCCCAGGCCAAGCCCTTGTTCCACGCGGACGGGGAGCAGGGGCGCGCGTTGCTGTTTTACGGCGCCAGGGACGCGCTGGAGTTCGTGGCCCCGATGCCGGGCTATCTCGGCGTGGGCGGAGACTATGTCATCCGCATTCAGCGCGCCCGCAGCCGCGACGGCACGGCCCTTTGGTTCACGCGCTGGCTGTATCACGAGGAGATCCTAGAGGGCGAGGGCGCGATTCCCGAATGGGAGTCGCTAGCCGGGCGTGCGTCCTTGATGCGCGAGGGCGAGCCCGAGGACCGCGCCTACTACACCCGCAGCCTGTTGGTTGAGGGCTTGGAGGACATCGAGATCGACTATTTCGGCGCCACCGCCCCCGGCGAAGAACCGGATTGGAGCGGCGATTGGGAAGAAGAAAGCGTGTTGCCCTCGCTGGTGCGCATGCGCCTGCGCGACGCCCGGGGCGCATGGCCGGAGATGATCTTTGCGCTGCCCAACTAAGCCGCCCCGCAGGCAACGAGGCGTGGCCCTGGTGCTGGTGCTATGGGTGCTGGTGCTGCTCACCACCATGGCCGTCTCCATGTCCACCACCCAGCGCCTGGAGCTGAACATGGCCGCCAACCTGACCCAGGAGCGGCAGGCCCGGGCGCTGGTGGATGCGGGCATCGAATTCATGGCCCTGCACTTGCTAATGCAGCGCAGCGGCCCGGAGGCGGAGCAATGGAAGGCCGACGGCCTGGCCCGCCCCTGGCGCTTTCAGGGGCGCACCATTCAGGTGGCGGCGACCCCGGAGAACGCGCGCATCGATCTCAACGTGGCCACCCCGGAGATCCTGCAAGAGCTGCTGCTCAGCGCCGGGGTGGAGGACGCCCGGGCGACCGAGATTCGGGACGCGATCCTGGATTGGCGCGACGCCGACGACCAGCGCCAGCTCAACGGGGCCGAAGATCCGCAATACAAAGAGGCCGGCCGACCCTATGGGGCCAAGGACGCGGCCTTCGATTCTGTGGAAGAATTACGCATGGTTTTGGGCATGACCCCGGAGATCTTCGAATCCGTCGCCTCGGCATTGACTGTCCACTCGCGCCGACGTACAGTCAACCCCCTTTTTGCCAGCCGCCAGGTGCTATCGGCATTGCCGGGCATGGATCAGACCCGGCTGGAAGACTATATCGCGCTGCGCAGTCAGAACCAGCAGCAAGGCCTGGCCGTGCCGGCGCCCGTCGGCGTCAACCGAATGTACTTGGAAATGGGCAAGACCCCCATCTATCGGGTGTACGCAGAAACCGAGATGCCCGAGGGCGGCGTGGTGAAGGGCGAAGTGGTGCTGAACATCGCCTCCCGCGGGCGCGGCGGTTTGAGCTATATCGAGCGCAGCTATGCGCCGCGCGCGGCCCCGGCGCGGGCCCCGCTGGAGACTGAGGAATCATCCCGTTGAGTTCACAGGCGTTGTTTTCAGGCATGGATAAAATCTCGCTAAGCGGTCTCCTAGACTGGTGGCGCGAGGGCCTGTACGCCTGTCTGCCGCCGCGCCTGCGGCGGCGGCTCGATCCGCTGGCCACGCCGTTGGTGCTGGAAATCGAAGGGCGTGAGGCGCGCTTCTTTCAGCAACTGGAAGACGGCCGCAGGGAGCTGGGGCATTTCTCGGTGGACGAGCTGCAAGCGGACCCGCGCCTGCTCGCTGCGGTGCGTCAGGGCGGGAAATCCCTGGTGCTGCGGATTCCGCGCAATTGGCTGCTGCTGAAAAAGGTGCATTTCCCGCTCGCGGTGCGCGAAAACCTGCCCCGGGTGATCGGCTTCGAAATGGACCGCCTGACCCCCTTCACCATCGACCAGGTGCTGTACGACTACCGCACCGAGGCGGTGAAGCAGGCCACCGGCGAACTCGCGGTGGAGTTGGCGGTGTTGCCGCGAAAACGCCTGCATGAGTGGCTTCAGGCCCTCGCGGGTGCGGGCCTGCGGCCGGCCATCATCGACGCCGCCGGTCTGTGGCGCAAGGCCAACCTGCTATCGCCCGCAGAGCGCCCGCGGGCCAGCCGCGCCCAGTCGGCGTTGAACATCGGCCTGGCGGCGGCGGTTACGCTGCTGATCCTAGCGGCGTTGCTGATCCCGCTGTGGCAGAAACGCACGATTGCAGTGGATTTGAACGACCGCATGCACCGGGTCAAGCAACAGGCGCAGGTGGTGCTGGCGATTCGGGAAAAACTGGACCGCAATAGCGAGTTGCTGGCCGCGGTGCCGGAAAAGCGCGCCGAGCGCCAGCCGGTGGTGGAGGTGCTGCGCGAGGTCACCGAGCTGTTCCCTGACCACACCTGGGTGCAGCAACTGGAGTTGCGGGAGAATCGGCTGGAGATTCGCGGCATGTCCAATCAGGCCACGGCGTTGATTCGTCTATTAGAAGATTCGCCGGTGTTCAAACAGGTCGGCTTTCGCTCGCCGGTGTTGCAAAGCGGCAACCAGGAGCGGTTCCACCTGGCGGCCCAAATCGGTGCGGCGCGTGTGGAAGAGACCGCGGAAGAGACGCCGGGCGAGACCATGGCCCCGATTACCGCCTCGCCCCGGCCCGCCCAGGATAGCGCCCCGCCGCCGGCCGCCGGCCGGCCCCAGGCCTCGGTCCAGGCCGAGGCCGCGCGGCGCCAGATTCGGTCCGGGGCGTGACCATGCCGAGCGACGGCTTGAAAATCAAACCCTGTCACGCGGCCGGCGGCTTGCTAGCCCTAGTCGTGCTGTTAGTCGCGCTGGCGGTATTGGTCCCTTGGTGGTCCAAGATGCGTTTCTACGACGCGGAAATCGCCGCCAAGAGCACCCAATTGGAGCGCTTTCAGGCCATGGTGGCGCGAAGGCCGGTGTTAGAGGCGGAGCTTAACGCGGCCAAACGCCAGCTCCAGCGCAGCAACTTCTATATCACCGCGGATACCCCGGCGCTGGCGGCGGCGGAATTGCAGAAAAAGGTCAAACAGATCATCGAAAGCCGCGGCGGGCACTTGGTCAGCACCCAAAACGTAGACGCCTTCGCCGACGAAGGCCCCCTGCAACTGGCGATTCGGGTGCGCATGACCGGCGACACCCCGGCCCTCACCAAGGTGCTGTATGAATTGGAAAACACCCGGCCGCTGCTGTTTCTGGACAACCTCACCCTGCGCACCCAGCGCCGGGTCAGCGGGCGCGGTCGTAACCGCACCTACGAAATGGTCTTGGACGCCACCTTCGACCTCATCGCCTTTCTGCGGGAGCAACCCGAATGAGGGCCGTCGCTATACTGGCAGCGCTGTTTTTCGGATTGCTGATCGCCGGCGAAATCTGGCTTTGGGCGCAGCAGCCGCCGCGGATCGACCCGCCGCCGCCACAGGCGAATGCCGCCGGCGCGGCGCAGGACGGCCTGTTGCACGATCTCGAAGCCGGTATCGACTTGGCGCCGCTAGAGACCTTTGACGTGGTCGATGAACGGCCGCTGTTCATCGAAGGCCGCCGGCCGCCGCCGGATGAACCGGCCCAGCCGCAGCGAGCGCCGCCCCCGCCGCCGCCCCCGCCGCCCAAGCGGCCGCCGCCGCGGCTGAGCTTGAGCGGGATTATGATTATCGAAAACGAGCGCCTGGCCCTGTTACGCAATCCGCCCAAGGAAGGCCCGTCCAAATTACGCAAGGGCGACGAGTTCCAGGGCTGGGTGGTGGACGAAATTCAGGCGGATCGGTTGTTTTTGCGCCAGGGCGGCGAACGCGAAGAGGTCAAACTGTGGGCATTCAAGAGCGTGCCGCTGCCCGCGGCCCCGGTGCAAGGCAAGCCCCCGGCCCAACCCAGACAGGCCCCGCAGCCGGATCAGGCGGCGCGGCAGCGGGCGCAGGCGCGCACCCGCCCGCGGCCCAATGTGCCAGTGAGCCGCTGACCCCGCTATGCCGCAGATGAACGCCCCATTCGCCCAGTGCAGCCCATGACAAGCAAGGTAACGAAAGTATGGAATCGGCCCCAACCATGAAAAGACTGCTGGTCCTCGCCGCCGCCGCGGCCTTGAGCGCCTGCGCCGGTCTCCAGCAACCGCCCCCGGATGCCCGCCCGGCCCCCTGGGAGGCGAGCGAGGCCGAGCTGCCGGGGCCGGCCGGAGAAGACTATGGCCCGCGCGTCGGCGCCCCGGAGACACAGGCGGAGACCGCCGGCGACGCCGCGGATGCCAGCAAAATCTACCGCGGAACCGGCCGCTTCGTAAAGGCGGTGGACGCCCCCGAGGAAGCCGAACCCCAGACCGGCGGCATCACCCTCAACTTCGAGAACACCGACCTGCGCGAGGTGGTCAAAATCATCCTCGGCGACACCCTGGACAAAAACTACATCCTCGACCCCGGGGTGCGCGGCGGCGTCACCATGCAGACCGCCCGCCCGCTTGCGCGCGACATGCTGCTGCCGCTGCTCGAAACCCTGTTGCGCATGAACGGGGCCGCCATGTTCGAAGACGCAGGCACCTACCATGTGGCCCCGGTGGCCAAGGCCACCAAAGGCAACATGACGCCGCAACTGGCGGACGCCGGCGCGCCGCTGCCGCGCGGCTACAGCCTGCAAGTCTTCCCGCTGCGCTACATCGGCGTGGGAGAGATGCAGACCATCCTCCAGCCGCTGGCCAACGACGGCAGCATCGTCCGCGCCGACCCCAAACGCAACCTGTTACTGGTGGCCGGCACCCCGCGCGAACTGCGCTACATTCGGCAAACCATCGAAACCTTCGACGTAGACTGGATCGAAGGCCTCTCGGTAGGCTTCTTCCAGCTTCAGTTCTCCGACATGGACGACGTGATGCAAGACCTGCAAGCCATCCTCAGCGGCGAGGGCGAAAACCTGCTCGGCGGCATGCTCAAGGTGCTCCCCATCGAGAGCGCCAACAGCCTGCTGGTGGTCAGCCAGACCCCCGAATACCTGGACAAGGCCGCCGAGTGGATTCGGCGCCTGGACATGCTCGGCGGCGCCGCCGGCGACCAAGAGCGCATGTTCGTGTATCGGGTGCGCAACGGCGACGCGGTGAAAATCGCCGACCTGCTGGGCCAGTTGTTCGACGATCAGGACAAAAAATCCAAAGACCGCTCCGAAGCCTCGGTGGCCCCCGGGCTCACCGCCAAGGAGATCTCCAGCTCGCCCGACGCCCAAGACGGCGGCGCCCGCCCCAAGGCCGACGAGCCCAAGTCGCAACCCCGCAAGCCGGCGGTGGGCGAGGGTTTCGCGGTGGCCGACACCGAAGTGCGCATCGTCGCCGACGAGGACAACAACACCCTGCTGGTGATGGCCACCCCGCGCGACTACCAAAACATCCTCGGCGTGCTAGAGCAGCTCGACATCGTGCCCCTGCAAGTGCATATCGAGGCCACCATCGTCGAAGTCCAGCTCACCGACGAGCTGCAATACGGCCTGAACTGGTTCTTCACCACCCAGCACGGCTCGCGCGAGGCGCAGTGGAGCTGGTCCGACGCAGGCTCTCTGTCCAAGGTCTTCCCCGGCTTCAACTGGGCCCTGGTGGATACCGCCGATCAGGTGCGCGGCATCCTCACCGCCTTCGCCGGCGACAGCAACGTCAACGTGCTCTCGGCCCCCTCGGTGATGGTGCTCGACAACCACACCGCCACGATCCAGGTCGGCGACCAAGTGCCCATCGCCACCCAGCAGCAACAGAACACCGACATCAACTCCGCCATCCTGAACTCGATTCAGTACAAAGACACCGGCGTGATGCTGTCCGTGAAGCCGCGCGTCAACCCCGGCGGCCTGGTGACCATGGAGATCGAGCAGGAGGTCAGTTCGGTGGCGCAAACCGAGACCTCCGGGCTCGACTCCCCCACCATCCGCACCCGCAACATCTCCAGCACCGTGGCCGTCGAATCCGGCCAGGCCGTGGTGCTGGGCGGCCTGATACGGGACGAGACCTCGAAGTCCAAGGGCGGCGTGCCGGGCCTCTACAACATGCCGGTGGTGGGCGCCCTGTTCGGCCAGGACACCACCAGCACCACCCGCACCGAACTGGTAGTGGTCCTCACCCCCCGGGTGATCTCCAACGCCCTGGACGCCAAGCGCATCACCGAAGACTTTCGGTCCAAGCTGCGCGGGCTGAGCGGGCAATTCTGAACCCGATCAAGCCGTGGGTATACAGAACCTGCCCGCTCAGCTCCTCCTCTGGGAGAAGAGAGGTCTCGCGAATCCGTTCGCTTCTCCTCCGACGAGGAAGGGCGGGGGGCTTCGTCGGGAAGGCGCATAACGCTACGGACTCGCTGCAGGCCTTCTTCCCGTTCCTGCCGCTGCGTTGGAGGAGATCCTTTCCACCGTGGGAAGTGGGGGTAGACCCAGGTCGCAGTTGTCAAACGGATGGACTCGCCATGCGCTTGAAGTTTCATAACCAAATAACGTGGAAAAACAATGATCAAGAATCTGAGCTTGAAGTTACTTGTTATTTCGGGTATCCTCACCCTGTCTGGGTGCGGCGACAGTGACCAGACGCCCGAACCGCAAAAGATGCCTGATAATGCCGCGAAGACTTCACAACAAGCTGAAAGTTTGCCCCAAACCCCTGAAGAGCGGGTTAAGACCCGCAGCGGGGCGCGATGGGAAGCGATTATGGATCGCGATCTCGGTCAGGCCTACGGTTTCCTAAGTCCGGGCATGCGTACGCTGGTCTCCAAGAAAAAATATGGGCAGTCGGTTTTCGCATCGACCATCCAGCGCACGCATGTGGAGGTGCTTTCGGTAACGTGCGAAGAAAGTGTCTGCGACGCTAAAATTGCGATACACTTCGTCTACACGGGGGGGGTCAGTGCCTTTGCCGGCCAGCAAGGCACCTCGGTGGTGAAAGAGAAATGGGTCAATTCCAACGCTGAGTGGTGGTTTATGCCATCGCTTGACTCGGGCGGGGTGGGTAGTGGCAAGAATACAACCGCAGCCAGGCCCGGTTCGGAGCCAGGGTGAGCGGGCGCGCAGGGAATTTGGCCAGATGCGCAGTCACGCCCAGGCGTGAACCTTCGCACGCGTGCAGCTTGTACAACGTCGTGGCCATGCTATAATCGTGTATCAACGTTGCGCGCCCGCTGTAAGCGCAGCCTGACGGTGCGTTTCGTGCTCAGCTGCCGCTGTTTCGCGGAACCAAAAGGCGCATGCGGCGTTCAGTCTGCCTGAGCCTGCACCCCGGCGCAGAAAAGCGTTGCCAAGTGCCGCCGATGTTGACATTGCGTGTGGTAAAAACGCTTCATCGTTGCGGCTTTGGCGGATAAGCCAAATCCAATCGTCAAAATAGCTTGAACCTGAGGTGGAGGTGTGATAAAACTGTCTACTAGCTGAACGCAAGCTCTTCGAGTGGGCCATTCGTCTACCACGGTGCCCCTTGGGTTTCTCAAACAACTTACGACTGTCCAATGTCCGGTAAGGAGTCTTAGATGATGAAGAAGAAAGTTTTGTCCGCGGCAGTGCTGCTCGCGACCACCGCTGGCTCAGCCCAGGCGATTAATCTCTCGCAGACCGGGATGGGCGAGGCCTTCGTTTCGCCTTTTTATACAGTGCGTGGTGGTAACACCACCTTGCTCAGTATCACCAACACCACTGATGAGTACAAAGCGTTAAAAATCCGCTTCCGCGAGGCCCGTAACTCCCGCGAAGTGCTGGATTTCAACATCTACTTGTCGCCGCACGATGTTTGGACCGCGGCGGTGCGTGATAACGGCGACGGCGGTGCGGAAATCGTATCCAACGATGAAAGCTGCGTCGCTCCCCGCCAGCTTCCGAGGATCAACGCTCCCATTGGCTCGGGCGAATTGTTCCGTACCGCCGGGTTCGATGGCACCTTATCTAATTGGCCTTATGACGGGGGCGGGAAAGGTTCTGAGCGCACCCGAGAAGGCTATTTCGAACTCTTCGAGATGGCTTCGCTGCCAAATAGAAGTGACGCCTGGGATTACGGCAAGGGTGAAGCCGCGGCTACTCAAGACGGCATAAATGATGCGTTGCACGACGACAACGGTAAGCCAAACAGCTGTCCGGGCATTCATCGCGCGTGGGCTGATGACCGATTCAATCGTGACGACGACCAACAACCGACCGGCGGCATCTTCGTGAATTCTATGGTCATTCACCCGGCCTCCGGTATCGCTATTGATGTCCCGGTGACGGCTTTCGAAGCTTACGCCGACATTCCTGTACATGCAGCCCCTGGCAGCATTGACCCCAGCTTTGCCGACACTCAACCGGAACAAAGCGTTGTGCATCTCAATACCCACTGGGATCAGCAGGCTGTAACATATTGGGATCTCTGGACTCAGCCGGAAGATGCTGTGACCGCCCTGTTGCAAACGTGGCAGATCTCGAATGAATTCACCCTGAATCCGCTTACCAACGGTCAAACAACCTGGGTTGTCACGCTTCCGGTGAAACATCACTACACCGATGATCTCCGAGGATTGGCTACTGCTCAGTTATTCAATGACCATACATATCTGAAACCGCCATTTAGTCAGGAGTTCCAGTATTACCGTGGCCAATCCTGTGAGAGCTACACGCTTCTACAGTACAACCGCGAAGAGTTCACCAAAAACACCGCAGATTTCTCGCCTTCAGGGTCCGAAAAGGGGAGTCTCTGTTACGAAACCAACGTGGTTAACTTCGCTAACCGACTGTTGTCCGATGGCGAAATCGAGTCTAACTTGTTTGGCAGCGACGAACTGCCGGTGCAAGTTGGCGGTCAAAGCATAGGCGCGCATTCAACCGTTGCCTTAACAGATGCGCGATTCAAGTCCGGATGGGTCGGGTTCCAATTCACCGAGGCGCATCAGCACCTGCTTAACGACTCAGGCACCCGGGCTTACATTGGGCTCCCTGCCATTGGGTTTCGCGCCAGCAATGTCGCCAACGGCAGCTTGGTAGTGGATGGAGAGCAGATGCTGGCGAACTATGCCTTTAGCTCAGAGCACGTTTATAATAAAAACGTGCTTAACCCCGATGATGCAGAGAGGCTCGATGGTCGGCGCGACGACCACGAAGAGGTCAAAAACGCGAAGAACCAAGGCCCCGTGCTTCCCAACGGCTTTTGCCAATACGGAGCAGCCACGGCAGCCGAAGGGTCAACAGACTGTTCCTCGAGCCTTTAAGACACCCTAGGGGCTTTTTTGGCCCCGCTTAGCGTGTTTGTTAAACCAAAGCGGGGCCATCGCCCCGCTTTCATGTAGGGGGCAGCATGTACTATTGGCGCTCGAACCAACTAACGGTAATTATTTTTGCTCTTTGTAGCATATTGGCCCCTTTAGCGCAGGCAGGCACCCTCGCAATCACCCAGCTAACTCCGAGCGGCACATCTAGCGTTTTGGCCCATAGTCAGAACTGCGAGATCTCGCGGCTGCTAATTGCTGGGTCGGGAGATGTCGATATTCAGCTAACCCAAGATTGTGCAGTGGGGCAAACGCTTTCACAGCCACCGGCTGGGGACTCTGAACTTGCGCCGATTATTCTCCCACAGAGTCTGGCTGGCGGGAATTCTGAATCAATCCACCTATTGCAAGACGCCTTCATTCACGTCCCTGTCCAAAACGCGAGCGTGGAACGTATCAGTCAGCGGGGTGGCAACCTCCAGCTAGAGATATCGGACTACGACCCGGTGGTAAATTATACCGCGCCCACGGTCGATGCGGAGCTGGCGGACTCATTCGCCTATACGATTACTGACCGAAATGGCGCGCAACTTCAAGGTACTGTCAAGATTAATTTGCTACCAGGCGCTGAGGATATCCCTGTGCCTGGCGACTCTGCTTGCCAAACAACTAGTACGCAGCGTTGCTTTGAAATCGCGCTAGGTGACTCGACCGGCGTGGTCCGCCTTGAAGAAGAGATGGTGCATATATACGCATTTGCATACAAAAATGGAATGAACTTAACTTACTCCGAAGGTGCTGTGAAGGAGCACTCGATATCGTCGGTGCCCGGGGTGTTTTCAGGGAGCGAAGTATTTTGCAGTGGCGTGCGCATCAACGAGCGTATTGATTTTAATTACGAATGTAAACTGACCGAAGGTCAACGTTATTATTTGAACCTCAAATCCGCCTACGGCACCGAAGATGCTTATCGTATGTCAGCTTACTAGAGAGAGGTGCATCCCCATGAGAATGCTCATTTTATTGGTCGCAGCGCTTTCCGCGCCTGGGCTGAGCTTCGGAGACGAGAAAGCGACGGTGATTGATGGTGAGGGGGCTCAGCTCGCCGCCGAAGACCTCAAAACATTGGTTTACGCAATGCCGGCAGAGGCCCTCGAAACCGCCCTAACCGACGAGTCCAAGCTGGCCTCCTATATCGATGCCTTTTACCTTACTAAGGTGTTAGCCCACCGCGCGAAGAAACAA
>JAABTK010000055.1 GCA_011389885.1 Gammaproteobacteria bacterium
CGAGCGGTCGACTACACCTTACTCGGGAGAGCTTCCCGCTTGCGCGGCTCTCTCACAGCTGGCAGCATTGCCAGGTTACCCGAGGCTTTAGCCGGGCTTGGGGGCGTCACCCGCACCGGCTAAAGCCTCGGCCACCGTATTTCGGGTAAATGGTAAGATGTCAGCCTAATCCCTGGAGCGTTTCTGGTCTTCCCCGTCCCCCTCACCCGGCAATATCCCCGATCGGGGGGGGCGGCGATTCCAAGGCCGGGTCTTTCGTCTTGCAAGGTCAAAGGGGGCGGAGTCGGTTGAAACTATTCCACGATCGATCGTGTCTGACCCTATTGGTCCCGCACTCACCCCTAGGAGAACACCATGGCAACCTCTTCGTCTGAGTCAAAACCCGCGCTGCGTCGCCTATTCGTCTGGGATCTGCCGGTACGGCTGTTTCACTGGACCCTGGTGCTCCTCACGATCCTGCTCTATGTCTCCATTGATGTGCTGGACAACATGGATCGACACGCCCAGCTGGGTTATGCCCTGTTGGCACTGGTGCTGTTTCGGATCATTTGGGGCTTTGTCGGAGGCGCCTACGCCCGCTTCCGCGATTTTCTATATGGCCCCGGCACGGTAATGAGGTATGCCAAGACCCTGCCAGAGGCCAAGCCAGAGCCCATTGCCGGCCATAACCCATTGGGTGGCTGGATGGTGCTAGTGCTGCTTCTGGGCCTGCTGACCCAGGCGATCATGGGGCTTTTCAGCAACGACGACATCCTATTCGACGGACCGCTAACGGACCTGGTGAGCAAAGAGGTGAGTGATACCCTCACCGCACTGCATGCCCAACTGTTCAACGTCCTGCTCGTTTTGGTGGTGATCCACATCGCCGCCGTGGTCTACCACAAGGTGCGCAAAAAAGAGAATTTGGTGTCGGCCATGATTACCGGTTACAAAGAACTCCCGGCGGAGAGCCACGCCGAACCGAACCGTGGCGGCAAGAGCTGGCTGGCCGCGATCATCCTCGCCGTTTGTGCCGGACTAGTTTACTGGTTGGTTGCTTGAATCGGTTTTCAGGAGGCGCTTTATTACCACTGCGGCGGCCTGCGGTATCGGCGCATGGGCCGTGCGGGCAAGCCGCATATTGCGCCGCGGAGTTTGGAATCAGAAAACCTCAGCTTGAAGCCGCCCAACCGGGCCAAACGGCCCGGCCGGAAGATGGACGGCTTACTTACTCTTAAAGTCGTCGTGGCAGGACTTGCAGGTCTTGCCCACGGCGGCGAATTTCGGCTTAATCTCGTCCATATTGCCGCTCTTGGCCACCTCGGCCAGCTCCTGAGTGAGCGTCTGGAACCCTTTCATCTGTTTGTCGAACTCGGCACGGTCCTCCCAAACAGCCGCCTTGGCCTTGGTATCGCCCATATCGGAGCCATCGATAAAGCCGTTATCCGCCATCTGCGCAACCGCCGCCACATTCGCCGCATGCCCAGCAAAGGCCTTGCTGTCGAACGGAATCTCGCCCTTCGCCATGGCGCCCATGGGACCGAAATCACCCTTAATCAGGGTAAACGCGGCCTGGCGATAGTTGATTGCATCCTCGTACTGGTCCGCCGTAGCGACACCACTGACACCTAGGGCAAGCGCCCCGATCATAGCCATTTTCAGTGCTTTCATACTTCCTCTTCTTTACATGCAACGGGTTTCGAGAGAGCTGGCAACACAGAAATGCCAGCGCAGCAGTCTATCACCGGCCGCGCGGCGTGATTGTGGCAAAGCCGCCACGGACACGCCACCGCGCCTTGCGGTGGGACCGCAACAGCGGAACAGGGTTCCGAGTAGCCGGCGAGTTCGCCCTATTATAACCCTTTTTCGCCCGCCGTCTCCAACAGGGGGCCAACCTTCGACCCCTCCTGATGGCGGATGCACGGATACGGCCTAAAACTACAGCATCCACAGTTCATCCCAGGCTCGACCATGTATGGCTCCCATCCTCCAGCGTGGTGACCCATCCCGGGGCGCTCCAGCGCCGCTGGTCGGGCCGGGTTCGGCGGCTGGCGCCGGAAACCCTCGGCGCAGGGCGCCTTGAGCTGCATTCCCACGCTGGGGCGTGGGAACGATGATGATCAGACGCGCATGGTTCCCACGCTCCAGCGTGGTAACCCATCCCGGGGCGCTCCAGCGCCGCTGGTCGGGCCGGGCTCGGCGGCTGGCGCCGGAAACCCTCGGCGCAGGGCGCCTTGAGCTGCATTCCCGCGCTGGAGCGTGGGAACGATGATTTCGCGTCCATTCGCGGTACGAGCCCAGGCGATGATGCGCCTCGCTGCGCTCGGCGCATCCTATGCGGCTGTTCGCGATTGAAACCGCTCCCGCGGCGGTGAGCCGGGGTTTGGCTTAGCGGGCGCTTTCTAGTTGTAAATAGGTTTGGTGTATGTTTCGGGCGTGCCATTGTTCGTAGAATTGCAGGTGTTGGAAGCGCGGGGCCTCGGCGAGTTGGTCGATGGTGTCGGCTAGGTCGGTCCAGTCTTCGATGGCGGCGCCGACCGATTCCACTAGCCAGTGCAGGTAGTCGCCGGTGTCTCGCCGGGCTTGGGCGAGGTCGCCGGGGCGGCCATGGCCGGGGATGACGTGTTCGGGTTGCAGGGCGGCGATGGCGTTGAAGGAGTTGCGCCACTGCACGATGGGGGTGAAGGGGTGGATGCCTAGCATACGGTCGTGGAACACGAAGTCGCCGGTAAAGGCGGCCTTCTCGGCCTCGAACCATAGCACGGCGTCGCCTGGAAAGTGGCCGTTGCCGGGGCGCATCAGGCGCAGTTCGAGTTCGCCGAGGCGGAGGACGGCGGCGTCCTGCGGGATGGGTTGGGGGGCGT
The DNA here is from genome assembly GCA_011389885.1 of Gammaproteobacteria bacterium. Lineage (GTDB taxonomy): Bacteria > Pseudomonadota > Gammaproteobacteria > Chromatiales > Chromatiaceae > JABBTK01. The sequence continues at coordinate 2,844 of JAABTK010000055.1, forward strand.
AGTGCGGGGTTACCGCGGCGGCGGCCTCAGCCCCGAGCACCTCTTGCAGGCGCTTGAGGTGGTTTTTTGCATGCGCCTTTTGGGTGGCGACGGTGGATGCAAGGGCCAGGATTTCGGCGCCCTGGCGGGCGAAATAATCGTTGCCGAGCCAGTGGTGGTCTTGGGCGCCGATGTTGATCACCCAGCGAATGGGTTGTTCGGTGACCGTTGCCACTTGCTGTTGGATCAGGCGCGCGCCGCCGGGGCTGGCGCCAGAGCCGATTAGGGCCACGCCTTGGCCGGTGACCAAAAACCCGAGGGTGTTGTTGAGGGCGTGGTTTTCGGCGCTGCGCGGCCCGATGTCGCCCGCCAGCGCGTAAGCGTGCTCGGAAACCGGCTCGACGAGGAGTTCGAAGGCCGCGGCGGCGCAGGCCTGGGCGGCGAGGAACAGAAAAAGCGCTAATCGTTGAATCATGGCGGCGTTGGACTCAAGGGGTTGCATCGAAGTGACAAGCAACGCTCGACAGGGCGCTGCAATTGCGGTGGCGCATCGCGTATAAAGGCCGGCGGAAGACGGGGCGGCGGCTCCGTTGCCGCCCCGCTGTCCTTATTGGCTGAAACGCACGTTCATGCCGACGGTGAAGGTGCCGAAGTCGTCATTGTTGGTGGCGTCCTCGCGCTGGTTCCAGGCCGCGTAGAGTTCGGACTTGCCGGTGAGGGTGTACTCGGCGCCCAGGCTCCAGTTGTTCCAATCCACATCGCCGTTGGGCACGCGATCTCGGTTGCGACCATAGGCGGCGATCAGGCGGGTGCGCTCGTCTAGGCTGTAGATGCCATTGACATAGACGTTTTTGCCCAGTTGGAGGTCCGAGGCGTCTTCATAGACCAGACCGAGGGAGAGCGCCGGCATTACCGCATATTGGCCCATGAGCTGCCAGGCGCTGCCGTTTTCAACCCCGCCGCCGGCGATTTGATCGGCGTCGATCTCCAGCCAATCGGCGGCCGCGAACAGCGGGCCGTTCTTATAGCCCGCGCCCAGGCCATAGGCCTGACCGCCGAGGTAGTTCACCAGGGCGCCCGCGTTGTGCAAACGGCTGGAGGAGTCGTCGAACTGGGTGGCATACCAGGCATTGGCGCTCATGCCGCCGCCGAACTTGGCGGTTTTGTATTCTATGGCGTTGTTAAAGTAGTTGGAGTGCAGCTCGGACACGCCTTGGCGACCGCCGGAACGCGCTTGGGGGACGTTATCCGTCCAAGGATCGATTACCGTATAGTGCTTTTTGTACGGCACGCTGATGCGTCCGCCGCGGAGCGAACCCCAAGAGCCCTGGAACCCGGCCCAGGCCTCGCGCAGCCCCAGGTCCGACGTCGTATCGCTAGTGGTGTCGTAGCTGGCCTCCAATTGATAAAACAGCGTCATATCCCGGAGGCTAGTCGGCATTTCACCCTTAAACCCGAAACGCGAGGCGTTGCTGGAGAGTTCGGTGCCGTCGGCGCCGCTGCCCCAGTCGCCGCTGCGCGTGTCGAGGGAGACATTGGCCTGGCCATAGGTGACCAGCTTTTTGCTGGCCGGGGCGGCCTGGGTGTCGAGCTTGGCCACCTCTTTGGCGGTGACCGCCTGGGTCTGCTCTTGTTTTTCCAGGCGTCGTTGCATCGCCTCCATTTGGCGCTGCATTTCGGCCATTTTGGCCTGCATCGCCCGCAGCTCGGCGGCGGCGTCGGCCGCGACTTGGCCGCCGCCGAGGCCGAGACAGACCGCGACCGCGGTTACAAGAATGGATTTTTTATGGATCATGGAAGGGCATCCTCCGGTCTGGGTGTTGTTATCGGTCCGCCGCGTCGGCCGGCTGCGCGGTGTCCTGCGGGCGGGATGAACGCAAGCGAGTGGGCGCCGCTTGCGGCGGCGCCGCGAGAATAGGCGAGACGGGGCGCGCTATTTGTTGGGGTAAAGATGGCTTTCGTTGGGCACGACCTTGTAGGGGTAGCCGTGGTCTTTCCAGGCGGTGATGCCGCCGGGCGCACGGTGGACATTGGTGTAGCCCAATTGCACCGCCCACATCGCGGCATTGTGCGAGCGACCGCACTTAGTGAAACCGCAATAGACTACGATCTTCTTATCCAGGTCCGGACCCAGCACGGCGCGATAGTCGTCCTGGCTGGGGGCGCCGTCCATGTCCACATCTTCCTTCCAGTTGCCGGCGCGATTGGATTTGAAGCCAAAATGGGTCGCGCCTTCGATGTAGCCCATTTCGAATTCCCAGCGCGGGTGGGCGTCCACCAGCACGAAATCCTCGCCGGCGTCGCGCATTTGCTTGACTTCTTCCATGCTGACGAGCTGGTAGCCGCCTTCGCGGGTTTGGTTGGCGACCTGAATGGCAATGGACTCGACGGCGGCCTCCTTGTCGATGCTGGTCAGGGCGGAGGTCCCGGCCGCTGCCAGGGCGAGGCAAGCGAATACTGCGGTTTTGATTGAGCGTTTCATGCTGGCTCCTCGGTGGTTGTTTTCGGCCTAAAGTGGGCGTTGCATCACGTTTTTCTTGCGCCAAACAGTGTAGGGCAGGGGCGAATGCTGAAACATGATTACGATTAGGTTTCAGCGATCAGCCGAATCTCCGAGCGTGTGCGTAGGATTATGCCTTGCTCGCTCAACTCGCGAAGCACGCGATAGAGGGTTTCGGGCTCCAACGCCAGCTCTTCCGCCAGCTCCACCAGCGGAATTTGCAGCGGGAAGCGTCCCTCGGCGCCGCCTTCGCAGCGCACCAAGTGCAGCACGCGCTCACGCGCCCGCTTGAGCCGCAGCCGCTCATAACGCGAGCATTGGCGCCGGGCACTGGACGCCATGCACAAGGCGAAGGCCGTGGCGAAGGGGCCGCCCGCCCGCAACTGCGCAAGCAGCAGCGGCGCGGGAATGGCCGCCACCCGGCTGGCTTGGGTGGCGAAGGCATCGCAGACATAGCGCTCGGCGGCGAGCGCCGATTCGGCGAAAAACTCCCCGGCGGCGGCCTGGAGCATGATGGTTTGTACGCCCTGGTCGCTGCACCGCACGGCCTTGAGCCGGCCCTTAAGGACGAAGAACACGGACTCCACCGGCGCGCCCATGCAGAACAGGCGCTCGCCCTTGGCGAGGTCGATTTCGCGCACGGCATCGCGCAGGGCGGGGGGTAGAAATTTGGGTAATATATGCGTTTTCATGAGGCATAATATACACCAGTCGGCGCGCTGGCTTCAGTCAGCGCGGCCAAGGCCCCTGGGGGCGGTTGTTTCCGCTATGGGCGGGCGGTTGGCCCGGACGCCGCGCCCGAGCGCCTGCGCGGTGATAAGGCTCACAACGACGATTGGCGACGCAGAGGCCGCAGCGGACCGCAGGGAGCGCAGAGGAATAGGGGTTAAGGATTTCGGCGGCCATTGGCGGTTGCGTGATCACTGATCCGGCCCGCTTCGTTGCGCCTGGGGTTTTTCCCCCGCCGGGGGAGGGGCAGAGCTGGATGGTTCGTGTGAATTCATAGGCTTACGCCCTTCCCGCCGCAGCCTGCCCCGCGATCTCCTCCGGGGGGAGATGACCGCCGAGCGGGTTCAGCATCCGCGACCATTGGGCGGCGCGCGAAAAGCGCCTGCGGTTTGGCTGGGTTTCTGTGGCGCTGGAGGCGCGTGTTCCGCTTTTAACCGAAACCCGCTCTGCGCCTCTGCGTTCCGATGGCGCCTGGGTTGTTTGCGATACTCAGGCGCAGCTGTACTATTTCACGCGAACCCTTGCGGGGCGCGGACGGAGCGGCTAACATATTTAGCCTAACGTATATTTAGGGGCTGTCTGCCGTGGCCCGCCAGGGTAGAGGCCGCGTCTGCCGGTCAGGCGGGCGCGGCGTTTTCGGCTTGCCTAGGTGCGGGGTGCTTTGCCGAGCCCGGATAAAAAGATCGCACTTGTTTTTCCACCCAAGTAGAGGAACCGCTATGATGAAGTTGATCCCAACCAAGCCGCTGTGGCTGGTCCTGCTGTTGTTCGCGTTGCCCCTGTGCGCCGCCGCCAAGCCCGCTTTTTTAGTCGATTCGGACTGGCTGGGCGAGCATATCGAAGATGAAGACCTGTTGGTGCTGGAGGTGCGCTACCACCCTCACCGCTACTTCACCGTGGGCCATATCCCGGGCGCGGTTCAGGTGCAGCGCTTTAAGGACCTGGGCGACAATCAGGCCAGCCCGCTGATGCGCTTTCCCTCCCGCGAGGCCTTTCAAGCGACCCTGCGCGGCTGGGGGGTGAACGACGATTCCACCCTGGTGCTGTATGACGATTCCAACACCGCCCTGGTCTCACGGCTGTATTTCCTGCTCGAACTGTACGGCTTCAACATGGATCAGGTGAAGATCCTCAACGGCAGCACCGTGGAGTGGAGCGCCTTTGAAGAGATGAGCACCGAGACGCCGCCGGCCCGAGCCTCGGGTGCGGTCACCCTCAAGCCCGCCAACAGCGATCTGTTCGTGGAATGGACCCATGTCTACGATGACGTGGTCTCGCGCCGCGACCCCGATGTGGTGCTGCTTGATGTCCGCCCCCGTCCTATGTACACCGGCGAGGTGATTCAGCACTCCATTATGGGCGGGCATATCCCGGGCGCGGTCAATGTGGTCAGCCTGGAGGGAACCAGCGCCCAAAAGTGGAAGAGCGACGAAGAGCTAGCCCTCCTCTACAGCGCCATCCCCAAGGGCAAGACCATCTATGTATATTGCCATGACGGCTTTCGCATGAGCCTGGGCTGGATGCAACTCAAGCACCTCGGGTATGAAGACGTGCGCCTGTATAACGGCGGCTGGTCCCACTGGGGCAACGAGTTGACCCTGCCCGTGGTGGAAGGCCCGATGCCCTATAGCGGCGATTACGCCCTGTGAGCTTGGCATCCCCGCGCCGCAGAAATCGCTTCGGCGGCCGAGTTTTGGTGTTTCAGGCATGCCGCCGCAGGGTGCGGCGCCAAACCACAGAACCCTAGTGCCGTGAATGGTTTGATTGAGGCCTGGACCGCCCACGAAACGGAATTGCGCAACTGGCTGCGGGGCCAGTTGCGCGGCGCCCCGGAGGCGGTGGATGACCTGGTGCAGGACATTTTCCTCAAGGCCATACGCCAGAATCGTCGTTTCGCCGCCATCGACAACCCCCGCGCCTGGTTCTTCAAGGTGGCGCGCAATACCCTGGCGGACCGGCTGCGGACGCGGCGCGAACTCGTAGAGCTTTCGGCGGATTTTCCGCGCCCGGAGCCGGACGCGCTGCCGGTGGTGGACGACCTCGCCGCCTGCCTGCCGCGGGCCTTGGCGGAGTTGAGCGGGCCGGACCGCGAGGCCCTTACCTGTTGCGACCTGGAGGGCATGACCCAGGCCGAATACGCGCGCCTGCACGGGCTCAGCCTGGCCGGGGCCAAGTCGCGCGTGCAACGGGCCAGAAAAAGGCTGCGCGAGCACCTCACCCGCGCCTGTCAGGTCCGCTTCGACGAGACCGGGCAGGTGTGCTGTTTCGTGCCGCGCCCGCCCGCCGAATGAATGGGTTTATTGGTGCATCCTTTTGGCCCCTTCCGCGTCTACCTGTATGAGCCTGCCGGCAGGCCCCGAATCTGCGGGCCGCCCGCCGAGGGGTGAGCCCATGGCCGTGTTTATATCCGACCACTTGCGATGGTCGTCAAGCTGGCGTGAGATTTGAGTTGATTAAGGGGGAATACACGATGCAGATGACTTGCCGCACCCTGGTCAGCGCGCTATTTGGCGGGCTGTTGCTGATCTTCGCCGCACCGCTCCTTCAGGCGGAAGAGCGCCCCTGGGTGGAGCTTGACGCCCAAGGCGAGCCCTTGATTCATCTGTACTTTTTCTGGACGCCCACCTGTCCGCATTGCCTGGACGCGCGTCCCTTTGTAGAGGCCTTGCCGGAGCGCTTGCCCTGGTTGCGGTTGCACAGCCTGGAGTTGACCGAGCGCGCGCACTCGCGCCAATACATTGCCATGGCCGCCGCCCTGGGCGAGGAGGCGCGCACGGTGCCGGGCTTTCTGTACTGCGGCCGGATGATGACGGGCTACCATCAGGCGGAGGACACTGGCGCGCGGCTGGTGCAGGGCTTGACCGCCTGTCGCGAGGCCTACCTGCAAGCGCCGGGCGACGCCGAGGCGTTTGCGCCCGACCCCGATTCGCCGGCCGCGAACACAGCGCCGGCAAGCGAGCTGCCGGAGCTGCCGCTGCTGGGCCGTCTCGACCCCGAGCGCCTCTCCCTGCCGGTGTTCACCCTAGTGATTGCCGGGCTCGACGCCTTTAACCCCTGCGCCTTCTTCGTCCTGTTGTTCTTGCTCTCGTTGCTGGTACACGCCAAGTCCAGGGCCCGCATGCTGTTCATCGGCGGCGTCTTCGTGTTTTTCTCGGGGCTGATCTATTTCCTGTTCATGGCCGCCTGGCTCAACCTCTTCCTCTGGATGGGAGAGTTGCGCTGGGTCACCCTGGGGGCCGGGGCGGTGGCGGTGCTGGCGGCGCTGATCAATATCAAGGACTACTTTCGGTTTAAGGCCGGCCCCTCGCTGAGCATCCCGGATAGCGCCAAGCCCGGCCTCTACCAGCGGGTGCGCGGCCTGGTGCGGACGGAGAACCTGCCGGCCCTGACCCTGGGCACCGTGGCCTTGGCCATTGTGGCCAACTCCTATGAACTGCTCTGCACCGCGGGCTTTCCCATGATCTACACCCGCGTGCTCACCCTGGCGGAACTCTCGCCGCTGGGGCACTACCTCTACCTGGGGTTCTACAACCTGATTTATGTGCTGCCGCTGTTCACCATTGTGCTGGTCTTCACCTACACCCTCGGCAGCCGCAAACTGAGCGAGGCCGAGGGGCGGTTGTTGAAGCTGGTCTCCGGGCTGATGATGCTCGGCCTAGGCCTGGCCCTGGTGTTCGCCCCCGCGCTCCTGAATAACCCCTTGGCGGCCATCGCCCTGCTGGCCGCGGCCATCGGCGTGGCTTGGCTGATTCATTGGCGCACGCCTTCACCAAGCTAACCCGGAGAGAGTCGCCATGAAACCAGCCAATGATTCGGGGTATGATCGATGAGCAGTTTCGAGTCGCCGGCGACGCCCCATATCCAGGTCTTGGGCTTCGAGTGTTCGGCCTGCCGCAAGACCTATGCGCGCATCGCCGAGACCGCGGCGGGGCTGGGGGTGACGATTCGATTGGAGAAGGTGGACGACCCGCGCCAGTTCGCCGCGCATGGGGTGCTGGCCCCGCCGGGGGTGGTGATTGATGGGCGGCTGACTCACCTCGGCGGCGTGCCGAGCCGCTCGCAAATCGCGGGGTGGCTGGGCGCAAAGGGCAGGGCAGGCCCATGAGACGGTCGCAATGATCCACAGCACGCATGGGTCCTGGCCCCGCTGCGCGAAAATCCGCCGCATCCTTTTGCACCCGCCTGCGTCTTCTTAGGCAATTCCCGATTTTTGGAGCCATTAATGTTCGACATCCTTGCTAACTGGGTGGTCTTTGACGGCCTGGGGCTCGACCCCGAGTCCCACGCCGGCGCAGCGGTGCATTTCTTCGTCATGGACACCGTGAAGATCTTCGTCATGCTGGTGGTCATCATCTATATCATGGGCCTGTTGCGCGCCATGCTCTCGCCCGAGAAGGTGCGCGACTATGTGCGCGGCAAACCCAGATGGATGGCGCGCAGCACCGCGGTGGGCCTGGGCGCGGTCACCCCCTTTTGCTCCTGCTCCTCGGTGCCGCTGTTCATCGGCTTTGTCGAGGCCGGCATCCCGCTCGGGGTCACCTTCTCCTTTCTCATCGCCTCGCCGATGATTAACGAGGTGGCGGTAGTGATCCTCATCGGCATCCTGGGCTGGGAGCTGACCCTGATGTATGTGGCCGCCGGGCTTACTGTCGCCTATGTGGGCGGCGTCATTATGGAGCACTTCAGGCCCGAGCGCTGGGTGGAAGAGTATGTGTGGAAAATACAGATGGGCAAGGCCGAACTGCCCAAGCCTGACACCTCCCTGGCCGGCCGCCACCACTATGCCTGGGGCGAGGTCAAGGAGATCGTGGGCCGGCTGTGGAAATGGGTTGTCGCCGGCATCGCCATCGGCGCCCTGTTCCACGGCTATGTGCCGGAGGGCTGGGTGACCGAACACCTGGGCGGCAAGGACAACTGGCTGGCCGTGCCCGGCGCGGTGCTGCTCGGGGTGCCGCTGTACTCCAACGCCACCGGCGTCATCCCGGTGGCCGAGGCGATGCTGGGCAAGGGCGTGGCCATTGGCACCACCCTGGCCTTTATGATGAGCATTGCCGCGCTCTCCCTGCCCGAGATGATTATCCTGCGCAAGGTCATTAAGTGGCCGGCCCTGGCGCTCTACGCCGGGGTGCTGGCCATCTCCTTTACCCTGGTCGGCTGGGGCTTTAACCTGGTTTCCTAGACCATGCGCGCACCTATGGCGGAAACCACGGTCTTGAAGAACGCAGATGGCGCGGAGGAAGGCGGAGGACGCAGAGCGGACTCACTTGTGCAGTTGCGCCGAAGTAACGGAAACAATGAATCAATCAATCCATCTTTTGCGGGAGCGGTGGGCAACCGCGATTAGCCGCTTTAGCGGCTTGTTCCGGGCATTGGCGCCGGACCAGAGGCCGTCATCGCGGATGCAATCCGCTCCCACGGTTATTTATGTTATTTGTGTGCAGGCGTCGTACGAGTGACTACACAGAAAGAGAACCGCATTCGATACCCGATAGCGATGACGAGGAACCAATAATGCAACACCAGCCGCCACTTCATTCGACCATCGTCGCCATGCTCGCGCTGGCCTCCGGCATCGCCGCCAAGCACCCGGCCATGGGCCAGTGTCAGCTCCAGCGCCTGCGCGACGCCGGGGTTCCCGAACACCAAATCGATGCGGTGATCGAGATCGCCCGCCATATCCGCGACGAGGCGGCGCAGCAACTCGATGCCGCCTTCGATGAACAGGCCGCCGAGGCGCTAAGGGCATCTGCATCCACCCAAACCTGCGGCTGCACGCCCGCCGCCAGCGGCCAGTCCTGCTGCTGAAGACACGGAGAAACTTTGATGCAAAACGACAATCACGATGCGATTCGCCACGCGGTGCGCCAAGCCTACGGCAGCGTGGCCCAGGGCGGCGGCGGATGCTGTAGCCCGGGCGGAGGCTGTGGTCCGGCCCCCGAGACGGTGGCCTCCAAGCGCCTGGGTTACTCGGACGAGGAGCTGGGCGCCGTCCCCGAAGGGGCCGACCTGGGTCTCGGTTGCGGCAACCCCCAGGCCATCGCCGCGCTGCAAGCCGGCGAGACGGTACTGGACTTGGGCAGCGGGGCCGGTTTCGACAGCTTCCTAGCAGCCCGCGGGGTGGGGGAGTCGGGTCGCGTGATCGGCGTGGACATGACCGCCGAGATGCTGGCCAAGGCGCGGGAGAACGCACGTCAGGGCGGTTACGCCAATGTGGAATTCCGCCTCGGCGAGATCGAGCACCTGCCGCTGGCCGACGGCAGCGTCGATGTGATCATCTCCAACTGTGTGATCAATCTCTCGCCCGATAAGGCGCAGGTGTTGCGCGAGGCCTTTCGCGTGCTCAAGCCCGGCGGGCGCCTGGCCATTAGTGACGTGGTGGCCACCGCCGAACTGCCCGCACAGGCGCGGCGCGATCTGGACCTGTACACCGGCTGCATGAGCGGCGCTTCGTCCATCGTCGCGCTGGAGGCCCTGTTGCACGAGGCGGGCTTCAAGGCGATTCGCATCGCACCGAAGGATGCAAGCCGCGAATTTATTCGCGACTGGGCGCCGGGCCGCGGCGTCGAGGCGTATCTAGCATCGGCCTCCATTGAGGCCTTCAAACCAGAGGAGTCGCAATCATGAAATCCATTAAGGTGCTCGGCCCCGGCTGTGCCAAGTGTAATACCACGGCGAAAATAATCGAGGACCAGGCCAAGGCCAAGGGCGTCGAGATCCAGCTCGAAAAGGTCGAAGACATGGCCGCCATCATGGGCTACGGGATTCTGTCCACCCCGGGCGTGGTCATCGATGAAAAGGTCATGCACGCTGGCGGGGTTCCGTCCCGCAACGCCATCGACGCCTGGCTCGCGGGTGAAGACGGCGGTTGCGCCTCGGGCGACGGCGCCGCAGGGGGCTGTTGCGGTGGCTAGACGGATCGTCATTCTTTTGGCGGTGGCGGCGGCGCTGTCGTTGGTCTTGGTCTTCAAACCCCGGCCCGAGGCGCTGCCCGAGGTGGCCGGTCAGGGCGCGACCAGCCCCGTCGAACAGCCCCGGCTGGTGGACCTGGGGGCCTCCACCTGTGTCCCTTGCCGCAAAATGGCCCCCATCCTCGACCAATTGCGCGAGGATTTCGCGGGGCAATTCGGCGTGGTCTTTATCGATGTATGGCAACAGCCGGAGGCGGGAGAGCCCTACGGCATTCGCGTCATTCCGACCCAAATCTTCTTCGATGACCGCGACCGGGAGCTGTTCCGCCACGAAGGCTTTTACTCCCGCGAACAGATCCTCGGCAAGTGGCGCGAGTTGGGCTTTGATTTCAAGGCCCCGGCCAGCGCCGGCCAGACGACCGCCGGATGATCGAATCCCTCTTCGCGGCACTCAATGCCGGGCTGGGCGACGCCCCCCACTGGGCCTTGGGGGCGGCGGCGCTGTGGGGCGTGGCGAGTATGCTCCTCAGCCCTTGCCATCTGGCCGGCATCCCCCTGATCGTCGGTTTCATCCAGGGACAGGGGCGGGTGGAGCGGCGCGGCGCCCTCGCGCTGGCGGCCCTGTTCGCCTTGGGCATGCTCATCAGCATCCTGCTCATTGGTCTGGTCACCGCCGCCCTGGGCAAGATCGCCGGCGACCTGGGGCCTTGGGGGTATTACCTGGTGGCCGCGGTATTCATCCTGACCGGTCTGCACCTGCTGGACATCCTGCCGGCCCCCTGGTCCGCGCCCGGCAGCGTCCGCCTGCGGCACAAGGGACCACTGGCGGCGCTGTTGCTGGGCCTGATATTCGGCGTCGCCCTCGGCCCCTGCACCTTCGCCTACATGGCCCCGGTGCTCGGCGTGGCCTTCCACAATGCGGCCGACAGCCTGCTGTTTGCCGGCGCCCTGGTGCTGGCCTACGGCCTCGGCCATTGCAGCATCATCCTCGCCGCCGGCGCCGCCACCGGCTGGGTGCAACGCTACCTGGACCGCCAAGCCGTGCGCGCCCGGCGGCTACGCTATGCCACTGGCATCCTAGTCATCGCCGCCGGTCTCTACCTGGTGTGGATTGCCGCCTGAAACGCCCGCCAAAGCCGATCGGCCAGCGCAGGCGCGGCCGATCGGCACAGCCCCGCAAATAGCGCAAACAAACCCTCAAGGAGTTGATGCTTGAGTGCCGCAACCGCTCGGAGCCCGGACTTTAGTCCGGTATGGCCGGTTAAAAACCGTCGTTCGCCGTTAGAACGCAGCCCCCGCGGAGGCCCGCGCCAGGCGCTGGCGTACAGCCCTCGGGCTGGGCTGGCTTTAGCGCGCACACGCCAAGGCGTGTACTCCAAGGCAAGACCGCAACTGTTGATCTCCCTGTTTACCTGCCCAAGGCTCTCAGCGTATACTTATGCATATAATATTCGGGAGTATATGCAATGACCCCAACCCCCTTCGTCGGTCGCCAACGCGAGCTTACTTGGCTGCTTGAACGCCTACAAGGCCAGGCCTCACAACTGCTTGTTCTGCATGGCCGGCGACGGATCGGCAAAACCCGGTTGGTGCGGGAGGCCTTTGAGCGACTTGGCGATGACCATGCGCTCTATTACCTTGCCACGCTCAAGAATGCAACCCTCCAGCGGAGGGAATTGCAGCAGTTGCTAGCCGCCAAAACGGGAGATCCCCTGTTGGCCCGGCATCCATTCGATGAGTGGGAGGCGTTGCTGACCTATTTGGTGCGACAGCACCCCCGCCTGGTCCTGGCGCTGGACGAATTTCCCTACCTGGTGACGGCGGACCCGGCCTTCGCCTCGGTGCTGCAAAAGGTGTGGGACGAGCACGCTCGGACGACCGGCGTGCGTTGGATAGTGCTCGGGTCTCAGGTGACGGCCATGGAACGGGTGCTCGATCACGACTCGCCGCTCTACGGTCGCCGCACCGGCGCTTGGCATCTGCAGCCGCTGGGGTTTGACGACCTCTGCGCCTATTCCGGGCTCGAAGGCCTGGAGGCGCTGCGCTATTACGGGTTTGCCGGCGGCATACCGTTTTATTGGGAGGCGCTCGGGTTCGAGGGCTATACCGCCGATATCCGCAAGGCTGCGCTGGCCCCGGGATCGCTGCTGTATGACGAAGGCGGCTTTCTGGTGCGGGAGGAGCTGCGGCAGCCGCGGGAGTATTTCTCGCTGCTGCACCTGCTGGCCCGCGGCCCCCGCGCCCTGGGCGATCTCTGCGGCGAATTGGGCATTGGCAAGCACATCGCCGGGAAGTACCTGTCCGTATTGCAGGGGCTGCATGTCCTAGAGCGGCAGGTGCCCATCACCCGCGTCGGCACGCGCAGCGCGGGCCTGTATGCAATGACCGATCCCTTCCTGCGCTTCTGGTTTCGCTTCGTCTTTCCGTACAAGACCTCGTTGGAGATGGGCGCGCACGAGGTGGCGGAACAGCGCATGGAGGCGGAGGGGTTCGATCACCTGGCTACGGTGTATGAAGACGTGGCCCTGGAGCGCTTGGCCCAGCGCGCGGCGGCGGAGGGGCGGCCGCTGTTCGGCAAGGGGCGTTGGTGGCTCAACGACAAGGGCCGGCAGTACCAAATCAACGGCGTCTTGCTCGCCGAGGGCGAGACCTGGGTGCTGGAGGCCAAGATCGGCGGACGCGTGAAACCGGCCCGCCTCGAAGCTGCGGTGGCGGCACTGCGTGAAGACGCCCATGCGTGCGGCGTCGAACTCGGCAAGATCCGATGCTTCGCCTTCGAGGCCCAGCGCCGGTTCGAGGGGGAAGAGCTGGTGTTGGGCGGCCAAGCGGGTTGATCCATTCTAGCCGAGGGCGGCGGCTCGCCCGGCGGACCGCAGAACACCCGGAGGTTGCCTGAAGGCGTTTTTTCGACGATCCGCGAAGATATGTTTGAGCTATTTCTCGACACGGCATTGCCGTTGGATGTCGAGTTGAATAGGGGGCGCCGGAGCATGATGCGCATCGTCTCGGTTTTGTGCCCGCCCGATACGGGCAGATGCCCCGACCGCTGGATCTGTCGGGTTTGGACGAAAGCTTATTGGGCTGTGCGCGTTCGGCACGCACACGCCAAGGCGTATACTCCAAGCCGCTCGAAGCCCGGCCTCGTGTCCTGCCCGAGGTATGATCGGTATTCGGTCGGACTGAAGTCCGGGCTCCGAGGTTTGGTGGAAGAATTATTGGCGTGTTCGTTTTACAGGGGGCGAAGCCATGATCTATACGGCAGTTATCGAGAAGTGTCGCGATACCGGCTTGTATGTCGGCTACATTCCCGGGTTTTCGGGGGCTCACTCCCAGGCTGAAACCCTGGACGAATTGCATGCAAACCTGAGGGAAGTCGTTGAAATGCTGCTCGAAGATGGTGCTCCGGAGTTCGACTCGGAGTTCGTGGGGACGCAGCAGATCCAGGTGGCTTGATGGGCGGTAAGCTCCCGATGCTCAAGCCCTATGCGGTGATTCGTATTCTTGAGTCGCTTGGGTTCGAAGAGGTCAGGCAGCGAGGCTCGCACAATCAGTTCCGTCATTCCGATGGGTGCGCGACCACGGTGCTTGTACATAAAGGCCGTGACATTTCTCCGATCCTGCTTCGGCAGATTGCGAAAGACATCGGCGTGACCGCAGGGGAAGTGGTAGCGAAGTAGTGCGGTGAAGCTGGGCAAAAATGGGTTTTGACACATACGGAGCCGAGATTTATTCGCATAGGATGCGCCGAGCGCAGCGAGGCGCATCGTTTTGGTTTCGTGACCGAGGCGTAATTCCGCCGTATTCTTCGAAATCTCCGCGCCCTTTGCGCCTCCTCTGCGCCCTCTGCGTTACTTTTTACCTCACCCGCACTTGCTCTCGCCGCAGTTTAGGCAGGTCAGGCAGCCATCCATTTGGATCATGGCCTTGGTGTTGCACTTGGTGCAGAGCTGTGCGCCGTCGGGGAATTCGTCTTGTTTTTTGTTGGCCGGGTCGAGGCCGAGGGATTTTTCGTATTCGGCGCGTTTTTCTGCGATGTGTTTGCGCTGGTATGGGTCGGGTCCGTCGTCTTTGAGTAGGCCGATCATCACCAGGTGGCTGTGGATGACGTCGCCGATTTCGGCCACTAGGGAGGGCATGTATTTGCCGCCGCGTTTGAAGTAGCCGCCGCTGGGGTCGAATACGGAGCGCAGTTCGTCCACCAGGAAGTTGATGTCGCCGCCCTTGCGGAAGACCGCGGAGATGATGCGGGTGAGGGCGACGATCCACTGGAAGTGGTCCATGTTCTTGGAGTTAATGAAGACCTCGAAGGGGCGGCGCTGTTCGTGGGGCGTGTCTTGGTTGAGGATGATGTCATTGATGGTGACGTAGAGCGCGTGCTCGGACAGCGGGGTCTGGATTTTGTAGGTGGAGCCGAACAGCATGTCGGGCCGTTCCACCTTTTCGTGCATGTGTTCGATGTCGGCCAGGGCGTCGTCTTCGGCGAGTTCGACCTTGGCCTCTTCCTCGTCGGGCTTGGCGACCTCGAAGGCGGTGATTTTCTTTTCGATTTTAATGGTCATTGATGTGTTCTTCTGTGGCTGTTCGTGGCGTTTGGTTTTGAGTCGGCCGTCGGGGCGGCTCTCTGCGATTGTGTTTGAATGCACTCTCATTAGGTGCTGCCCTGGTCACGTCGCTCACGCGGCGTGGAGTCGTCTGATGGGCACGGCGCTGATAGTCTCCGGCCATTTTCGAGTCTGGGTAGAGCGCCTTTGCCCATCCTACAACTTGTCCTGGTCACGCCGTCCTGACCCGTCCGGCGGCGCTCCGCGTCGCGAGGGGGTGCGGATCTTGCCGGGTGGGCGATGCCGCTGGAGAGGTTTTCTGTGCTGGGAACTCATGATCTCACCACTCCTGGGGCTTCTTGAGCTGTTTTCTCTTTTGGCCGAGGCGTCCAGCGCGATAGTGAATGATCTCTGGTAACTGGGCGTTTGCGAGGTCATTCGCGGGTATTTCGTCTCGTGTCCAATGGGCGAGGTCAATCAGTGTCTGACTCTTGCGGCCCTTCGTCGGGATGACAAGCCCGCGTTTGATTTCAGGGAAGTCCTCTCGCAGGGCTGCAAGGGCAGGCGCAAGATCCGAGTCATTTGAAACCAATACGATTTGATCGCATTTTCGTTTGGCGCAATCTCGATAGATGGATAGGGCTATGTTGACGTCGGTTTGCTTTTCTTCCCATTTCCGCACCGAGAGCCAACGCTCAAGCGGCGGGTTGCCGGCAACATGTCGGCCCTCGGCTTCCACCTCTACATGTTTGCCCTCGATGATTTCCAGCAGGTCTGGGGCATGTTGCTTGATGGCTCGAAGGTAGCGGTCTTGCCGATTCACCGAATGGGGGTCTTTGCAGAAGCAGCCTTTCAAGCGCGCAGTGAAGAACTTGATTCGCTGGAGGTTCGTCCGCGGCTCGATAGGATGGAGGATACGCTCCCCAAACAGATGGCCCAAGTCCAGCCACTTATGGGGCGTCTTGCTGAGGACCGCTTTGTATAGATTGAATCCGTCGATGTACACAATCGTCTTCAAGTCAGTCTCCGGACTCGGGGCGATCGTCCAAAATGAAAAAGCCGCCCCAAGGGCGGCTTTTTCGCCCCAAGCCTTCGGTAAGAGGTACCGTCCGCATGGGGTCTGTTATGGAATACAGTACCGTGATCTGCGGGCGAACGCCAATAAAATCTGTTAATGGTCGCCGCCTTTGGGAGCAAAACCGGCGGATCGGCAACCTGCTCGGCGAGGGAGCGCCGGCGTGACACCGCCGAGCGGTGTCACGAGGGCCTTTGGTCAAAACTTGCCGTAGTAGCCCTCTTTCAGCGCGTCGTACAGGTTGGCGGCGTTGTGGGTCTCGCCGTCGTATTCGATCTCTTCGTTGCCCTTGGCCTCGACTACGCTGCCGTCTTCGAGAGTGAAGCGGTAGGTGGTGTTTTCCAGGTCCTTTTCCTTCACCAGCACGCCCTGGAAGGCCTCGGGGTTGAAGCGGAAGGTGGTGCAGCCCTTCAGCCCCTGTTCGTAGGCGTAGAGGTAGATGCCCTTGAAGTCCTCGTAGGGGTAGTCGGTGGGCACGTTGGCGGTCTTGGAGATGGAGGAGTCGATCCATTTCTGGGCCGCGGCCTGAACGTCCACATGCTGCTTGGGGGTGACCTGTTCGGCGCTGATGAAGTAGTCGGGCAGTTGTTCGTCCGCTTCCTCGGAGAAGGGCATGGCCTTGGGGTTCACCAGTTCGCGGTAGGCCAGCAGTTCGAAGCTGAACACGTCCACCTTTTCCTTGGTCTTGCGCCTCTCGCGGATGATGTTGCGCGCGTAGTGGTGGGCGAAGCTGGGTTCGATGCCGTTGGAGGCGTTGTTGGCCAGCGACAGGGAGATGGTGCCGGTGGGGGCGATGGAGCTGTGGTGGGTGAAGCGGCAGCCGTGTTCGGCCAGGGCCTCCACCAGCGCCTGGTCCTCCTGGGCCAGCTGCTGCATGTAGCGGCTGTACTTGGCCAGCAGCACCCGGCCGGGCAGCTTGTCGCCGACCTGGATGTCGTCCACCGCCATCTCGGGGCGCTGGGTCAGCATCTCGGCGGTGACCTCGAACTCCTCGTCCATAATGGGCGCGGGCCCCTTTTCCCGGGCCAGGTCGAGGCCGGCGCGCCAGCCCTCCAGGGCCATCTCCTTGGTGACCTGCTCGGTGAACTCCAGGGAATCCGCGTCGCCGTATTGCATGCGCAGCATGGTGAGGGCCGAGCCGAGGCCCAGATAGCCCATGCCGTGGCGGCGCTTGCGTTCGATCTCTTGGCGTTGCGCCTCTAACGGCAGGCCGTTGATCTCCACCACGTTGTCGAGCATGCGGGTGAACACCCGCACCACCTCGCGGAACTCCTCCCAATCGAAACGGGCCTCGCTGGAGAAGGGGTTGCGGACGAATTTGGTGAGATTGATGGAGCCGAGAAGACAGGCCCCATTTCCTGGGAGAGGCTGTTCGCCGCATTGCCCAGTCACTAAACCATTGAATATAACAGCATTATGGTCCGGCTGGGTGGTGTCGTAGACGGTTTCGCGACCATGGAACTCTATGCTCGTCACCTGGGTGGCGAAGCGCTGGGTCTTGCGCAGCACCTTGTCTTTGGCCCACTGGCGATACTTGTCGTTCTTGTAGTCCAGCAGGAAGCCGATTTCGCGCATGAAGATCTCGCGGGATTCGCCCTCGATAATCAGCTCGTGGTCGGCGCGGCATTCGTATTCGCGTTGGCCGCCGGCGCCGTCGGGCAGCAGGCGCTTGCCGGCGCTGCGGCGTTGTTTGATCCGACAGAACACGCCGAAATTGGAGAGCAGCATTTGGATGTCGCGCAGCAGGCTCGGATGGCTGGAGGCGAGGCGGATGGAGCAGCTCTGGCTCTTGGCGGAGATGTTGACGGCGCCGTCGGCCTGGAACAGGGCGCGTAGATAGCCCTTCACGCATTCTTCGGCGCCGCGCCAGATCACCTCCGGCGTTTGTAGTTTGCTGTCCCGGGTGAAGCCGTAGTGCTGGAGCAGCCGGGCCAGGATCACCGAGCGGATGAATAGGTGATTGCGCTCGGGCACGGCCACCGGAGCGACGTGGTATTGGCGTCCTTGGTCCGCCATGGAGGCGATGAGTTCGTTCACATAGGCGGCCACATCGTCGGCCAGGTTGCGGTCCTCGTTCCAGAAGTTCACCACCACGGCCTCTTGCCCGTTGCCGCGGTTGGTGAAGCGCCCATCGCCGGTGATCAGGCCCAGCAGGATGCCCAGTCTTTCATCGCCATCCTGACCGAATTGGCCCTTGCCGGACTGCACCAGGATCGCGTCTCCGGGGCGCAGGTCCCGGAGCTGGATCTTGCCGCGGTCGGTATAGAAGTCATGCCATTCGGTGGCCTTGATCTCGTAGCCGTCGGCGGTGGTGACCTTGTACACCTCGGCCTCGTGGGCGGTGACGAAGGCGGGTTTCGCGGGGCGGGTCTCCGCGCCTCGCTGGTCTTGGCCGAGGGAGCGGCGGTCCACCGTGACCTCCAGCGGCAGGCCGCGCGCGTGGAGTTCACCGATGGGCATCAGGCCGTATTGGGTGCTCAGACGGGTGTCGGCGGTGACGCACGGGTTGGTCGCCCGCACGTTCTCACACCACCAGTTGTTGTTCATTTGGTTGACCTTGTCGATCAGGATGAAGCCCGGTTCGGCGAAGTCGTAGGTGGAGGCCATGATCACGTCCCACAGGCGTTGGGCGCGGATGGTTTTGTACACCTTGCAGGCCACCTGACCGGTGGCGTTGACGATGTAGCCTTCCTGGTGGGGCCAGTCGCGCCAGACGATGTTGTCGGCGTTGGTGAGGTCGAGGCCGTCCGCCTCGGCCTCGGTGCGGGTGATGGGGAAGGCGAGGTCCCATTTGGCGTCGTGCTTCACCGCCTCCATGAACTCCTCGGTGATTAGCAGCGAGAGGTTGAACTGGCGCAGGCGGCCGTTTTCGCGCTTGGCGCGAATGTAGTCGAGCACGTCCGGGTGGCCCACGTCGAAGGTGGCCATTTGGGCCCCGCGCCGGCCGCCGGCGGAGGAGACGGTGAAACACATGCGGTCGTAGATGTCCATGAAGGACAGCGGGCCCGAGGTGTAGGCCCCGGCGCCGGAGACATAGGCGCCGCGGGGGCGGAGGGTGGAGAATTCGTAGCCGATGCCGCAGTTGTGGATCACCATCAGGCCGTTCTCGCCGGCCAGGTAGTTGTTGTGGCCCTCCACGGTGAAGTCGTAGAAGGTCTCGGGCAGGTCGAGGTTGCGACGGATGGATTGCACCGGGCGCAGGGTGAGGCAGAAGTCGATGGCGGCTTGCAGGTGCGGGAAGCGTTCCCGCCAGCGCTGCAGCCAGATGCGGCTCACCGCGGGCTTGCGGTGATAGCCGTGATAGAAGCCGAGGGCCTGGCGTTCGCCGTGACCAACCCGTTCGGCCTCCTGCCCCAGGGCCTGGCGGAGTTCCGGGGTCATGGCGAAGCGGTCGTATTGGCCCGCCTGGCTCGCGTGTTCCTGGATGCGGCCTTTTTTGCCGCTGTCCGCCATGTATTCGGCCACGCGGCGCAGGAACTCGGAGTCCGAGATCTTGAGCATGGCCCCGCCGCTGTCGCGAATGGTCTGGCCGTGGGAGCGGTTTGCAACCGCGATCAGCCGCTCCTGCGGCTTGCGCCGGGTGACGGCGCCCTGTACGCCGAACAGGCCCAGCATGGCGCTGAGTTCCCGGGCGAATGCCCTGTTTTGAGTGGCGATGGTGACGCTGCCGCGTTCCAGGCTGACGGCGCCGTCGGTATCGACGAGGCCGGCGAGGAAGGGCAGGAAGCTCTGCTCGGGTCGGGCGGCGATCCAGGCCGGGATGTGCAGGTCCGCGGTCTTGCGGCCGGTCTGATGGTCGATGAGTTCGGCGGCCCGGCTGGCCTCGAAGCTGGATATAGTGAAGTCCCACACCGGCGTGCCGTTGGGGGTGGCGGCGGCGACCACCTGGGCGCTGCTGCCGCAGAAGCCGGCGAAGAAGGCCGCGTAGCGCTCCACCACCTCGCGCTCGGCGGCGCGGATCTTGAAGATCAGGCGCTGTCCCGCGGCCTTGGCCTTGGCGGCCCAGGCGGTGCGGCTGTCCTTGTATTCGTAGCGCTTGGCGTAGGCCGAGCCGTCGCCCAAGTGGGCCCCGGCGAACCAGGCGGCATCGGCCCGGGCGGGGTCGGCCTGCCAGGGGAAGCGGTAGTTCACCAGGGCGTCTTCGGTGGTGACCTCGTCGGCCCGCACATAGCTCAGCCGGCCCTCGCGATGCACCAGCACCGGGTGCTTGACGGAGGTCTTGAGCCGGGCGCCGTTGGCCTGAATCTCGATGTTCTCCTCCCGCGGCACCTGGGTGGTGAGGTGGCGCTGGATGGGGCGCATCTCGAAGCGGCGGTTTTCACGGTCGTAGCAGAGCATCTCGGCGTGGCGCTGGTCCACCGCCTCGCGGGCGGTGGTCAGGCCGCGTTCGGTGACCACCCGGGTGTCCGGGGCCACGCAGCCGGCCTTCAGGGTGAGGCCTGCCTCGTGCACCTTGGCCAGGATGTCGTTCATGGAGTCTTGGATGGTGGCGGAGACGGTGCAGTTGATGGTGGAGGTGGCGGGCTTGTGGGCCCAGGCCCCGGCGTTGGAGGTGATGCGGCCGGCGGGGATGGCCCCGTGGCGCAGGGCCCGGAAGAAGCGCTCTTCCCATTCCTGTCGCAGCCCGGGGGTGGCCTCGATCTCGGCCAGGGCGCGGGCCACGCGCCGGTAGGTGCCGTCGATGTCCGCATCCACCGGGGTTCCGTCCTTGGCCTTCAAGCGGTATTTGGTGTTCCAAATGTCCTGCGAGGCGGGCTGCATGGGGATGTCGGTGACCTGGGTGGGCACGGCTTTGAGGTGGGCGCTCTTCATCGTCTCTTGCTTTATCCTTGGCTGGTGGATTCCGGACGCTCGAAAGGCATCGCCTTTCGGATGCCCGATCGCCCGACAGGGCTGGGCTTTCGATCCGAATGGGTCGCTACAAGTTGTTCTTGGGGCGGGGCCAGTTACAACATATTGTGTTCTTGAGCGATTAGGTTAGGGCGCGGAAAACGCCCTGTCAAGGCCGTGTTGTGTGCGGTTCTTGGTTAAAATTTATAATAAAAACAATGCTATGGGATTTAGGATCAATGGGTTACGGCGACCTTTCCAAGGCTCTGTTCGGGCTTGCGGGGCGGCCTAGATGTTGTGAGCCGACGCCGCGCCGGATGGGTTTCGACCCCGCCGAGGGTTTCAGCAGATGCGCGGCAGGGGGTCGTCTTCCAGCTCTTCGAGGATGCGCTCGCCGCCGAGTTCGGTTTGGAGGGTCACTAGCGACGACGACTCGGCCAGGGCGCCGATAATCGCGGCGTCTTTGCCCTCCGGCAGGCTTTTCCAGCGGCTCAAGGCCTCGTCGGCGATGTCGGGGGCCGCCACCGCGACCACGCGGCCTTCGCAGGCCAGGAACAGGGGGTCGTAGCCGAGCATTTCGCAGACGCCTTGCACCGAGTCGCGGACCGGGATCGCCGCAGCCTTCAGGTTTACCCGCAGGCCGGCGGCCTGGGCGATTTCATGGGCCACGGTGGCGAGGCCGCCGCGGGTGGGGTCGCGCATGAAGCGCAGGCCTTGCATTTGGCGCAGGGCCAGGGTTAGGGGGAGCACGGAGGCGGCGTCGGAGCGCAGGTCGCCGCGCATGCCGAATTCCTCCCGCGCCAGCATTACCGCCACGCCGTGGTCGCCCACCGGGCCCGAGACCAACAGGCGATCGCCGGGGAGGATGCGGTGCATGCCGAGGTCGAGGCCGTGCGGGCGCACGCCCACGCCGGTGGTGGCCAGGTAGAGGCCGCCGCCCTCGCCGCGGCGCAGGACCTTGGTGTCGCCGGCCGCCACCTGCACCCCGACGGCGCGGGCCGTGGCGCCCAGCGAGGCGATGATGCGGTCGAGCTGCGCCATTTCCAGGCCTTCTTCGATAAAGGCGTTGAGGCTGAAAAAGCGCGGTTCGGCCCCGGCCACCGCGAGGTCGTTGGCGGTGCCGTGGACGGCTAGGGCGCCGATGTCGCCGCCAGGGAATTCCAGGGGCTGCACGGTGAAGCCATCGGTGGTGAACAATAACTCGCCGTCCAAGGGGGGCAGCGCGACGCTGTCGCTTCGGGTGTCCAACAGCGGGTTCTTGAGGTGCTTGGCGAACAGCTCTTCGATCAGTTCGCGCATAAAGCGCCCGCCGTTGCCGTGGGCGAGGGAGATGCGGTCTGGTTGCATAGGGCCGGGTCTATTGTTGCGAGCGAGACAATCGCAGATACTACAGCGGCGGAGGCTGCGATGCCATCGGATCGACGCCTCAGCGGCATTTGGCATAAGCCGTATCGGCGGGCGGGGCCGGTGGTGACGCCTTTGGCGCGGCGGCACTGGACATCCCGCAGTGGATGGGCTAATTTCATCGGAAAACGCAAGACGAAAAAAGGAACAGCGAACGGGGTTTGCGGTTGCCCGTGTTGGGCTTTATAGTTTTGACTTCCGTCGTAAGCCGCCGAAAAGCGGCCTGCAGGCGCCCTGCGACCGCCCGCTGATCGGCTTCAAGCAATTTGGATATTACCTATGACAAGATCGAAAATCGCGGCTTGGTTTGCGGCGACCCTGGGCCTTGGGATGCTGATCGAGGCCGAGGCCCTGACGGTGCGGGATCTTGAGGGCGGGCTCACGCCGCAGGATCTGCTCGACGGCCTGGTGGTCGGTAGCGGGGTTGAGGTGTCGAATCTCAGCGTCAGCGGCAACCCGGCCTCCTTCGGCCTGTTCGGCGATGGCGCCGACTCCATCGGGTTCGACTCGGGGGTGCTTTTGTCGTCGGGCTTCGTCGCCGATGCGGTGGGTCCGAACACCTCATCGTGGACCGGAGAGGTCACCGGTGCGGCGGGCGACGGGGATCTCGACGCATTTTTCCCCGATGGTCCGGGGTCCACGGTGGATGCGGCGGTGCTGGAGTTCGATTTCGTCACCCAGGGGGATCTGTTGGCGCTGGATCTGATTTTCGCCTCCGAAGATTATCTGGAGAGCGTGGACGGGTTTATCCAAGACATGGGGTGGTACGATGCCTTTGGGATCTTTCTCGACGGCGAGGCCTTGCCGCTGATCCCCGGAGAACAGACCGGCGGACCCCTGAGCATTTTCGAGATCAACCGGACCAACCATCCGGATTTGTTTCGCGACAACGAGGGGGCGGAGTTTGATGTCGAGTACGACGGCTTCACCGCGGTTCTCGGCCTAGAGACCGAGGTCACCCCGGGCGCCACGCACCACCTCAAATTCTCGGTCGCGGATGGGGGTGATGGGTATATCGATAGCGCGGCCTTTGTGGGCAATTTGAGCACCAATGCGCCGATCCCGCGGGCCGCCGAGCCGCTGCAAATCCCCACCCTGAGCGTTTGGGCGCTGGGCGCGCTGGGGGCCTTGTTGGCGGCGTTGGCGGCGCCGCGCCTAAGCCCCAGGCGGGGGGCCTGATCCTAGTACGGCTGCGCACAAATAACGGCAACAAGGGCCGTTAGAACCGCGGAGGGCGCAGAGGATCGAAGAGGGCGCGGAGGAATTCTTGCTTGAGCGTCTCCGCGAAGGTTCTCTCGCCAAGGCGCGCAAAGGGCGCAAAGAAAACCCCTTTATTCCTCTGCTTAGCGCAAAAAACGGGCAAGCATTCCATGCCCGAGACCCATGCCAAAAACCGGGATATTCTTCGCTCGAATAATGCCCCGATTTCGACGGCCGAGTACGCCTGCGCACGAATAACGGAGACAACGCGATTTAGGACCGCAGAGGGCGCGGAGGACCGCAGAGGGCGCGGAGGAATTCTTGCTTGAGCGTCTCCGCCTTCCAGGGCGGGGATGCCTGTCCGCCGCTGAAGCTTCGCCTAGCCGCCTGGAGTTGGGGACCCGCGTCTTGGAAGCTCTAGCTTCCCGAGCCATTCGGCAAGCTAGAGCTTGCAAGACAGGCAGTCGAAATGCCTCTCTGCGCCCTCTGCGGTTCTCCGCGGGCTCTGCGTTCCGAGAGCGCCCGGGTTGTTTCCGATACTTAGGCGCGGCTAGCCTGATCCGGTCCGGTCCTGGGCGCCATAGAGGCTGGCGTAGAGGCCGTCGTGGCGAATCAGCTCGGTGTGGCTGCCCTGTTCTACGATGCGGCCGTCTTCGAACACCAGGGCGCGGTCGGCCTGCTTCACTGCGCTCAGGCGGTGGGCGATCACCAAGGTGGTGCGCCCCTTCAGGAATTCCCGCATAGCGGCGTGCAGTCGGGCCTCGGTATCGGCATCCAGGGCCGAGGTGGCCTCGTCCAGGATCACCACCTTGGGGTCGGTGAGCACCAGCCGGGCGACGGCCAGGCGCTGGCGCTGGCCACCGGAGAAGCGCACGCCGTCGCGGCCGATGATGGTGTCCAGGCCGGCGGTGAGGGTGGCGATAAAGCCTTTCAGTTGGGCCGCCTTCAGCGCCTCCCAAAGCGCCTCGTCGGGGTAATCCCGTCCCAGGGTCAGGTTCATGCGCACCGTGTCGTTTAACAGCGCGGGGTGCTGGAGCACCGTGGCCACGTTGTCGCGCACCACGTCGAGCCCGATCTCGCTGACCGGGATGCCGTCGAAAAACACCTGCCCCCTTTGCGGCGGATAGAGGCCCAGGATCACCTGCACCAGGGTGGTCTTGCCGCCGCCGCTGGCCCCCGCCAGGGCCACCTTCTCGCCCGCCTTGATCTCGACCGAGACATTCTTCAGCACCTCGGGCCCGTCGCCGTAGCGAAAGGACACGCCCTCCAGCCGCACCGAGGTGGTGATTTGCTCCGCGAAGGGGTTGTGTTTGGGCTCGTAGTAGGGCTCCAGGCGCATATCCACCAGGTCGTTAATGCGTTCCAGCGCCGCCCGTGCGCCGGCGTGGGCGTATTGGATGCGCAGGATCTCCTGCACCGGGGTCATCATGAACCAAAGGTAGGAGAAGAAGGCCAGCATTTGGCCGATACTGAGGTCCGAGAACAGCACCATGAACATGCTCAGGGCGCGAAAGATGTCGAAGCCGAACTGAAAGGTGGTGATGGAGAGCTTTTGCGCCGCGTCGCTCTTCCAGGAAAAGGCCCCGGAGTGGTGACGGATGGCGTCGGCCTTGCCGATGATGCGGCCCAGGTAATGCCCCTCTCGGTTAGAGGCGCGGATCTGCTGAATCGCGTCCAGGGTCTCCGCCAGGGCCTCTTGAAAGGCCTGGTAGGCGCTGTTTTCGTCACGCTTGAGCCCCTTTACCTTGCGCCCGAAGAGGGTGGTGAGAAAGATCACTCCGGGGTTGAGGAAGATGATGAACAGCGCCAGTTGCCAGTGCATCAGCAGCAGCACCAGGGAGGTGCCGACCAGGGTCAGCACCGCCACCAGGAACTTGCTGGTGGCGCTGCCGATGAATTCGTCGATGGCGTCCAGGTCCGTGACCAGGTGGGAGGCCACCGCACCACTGCCCATGGTCTCGAACTCGGCCATGGAGACCCGCTCCAGCCGGTGTAGCAGGCCGCGGCGGATGCGGTAGATTACGTCCTTGGAGATCACCGTGAACTGGCGCAGTTGCAGCACCGTCAGGATCAGCGAGGCGAGGCGCATCAGCAGGGTCAGCGCCAGCACCGCCAGGATATACAGCACCGGGCCGTGCCAGGCCGCGGGAAACAGGGCGTTCATCACCGCCACCCCCGCGCCGGGCTGCTCCAGCAGCACCTCGTCCACCAACATGGGGATTAACAGCGGGATGGGCACCGCCATTAGGGTGCCAAAGAGGGCGATGATATTGGCGCGCGTCAGTTCGCGGCGATGGCTCAGCACCATGCCCGCCACCTCCCGCCAGCGATAGGGCCGATTGCGCAGCCGGGCGTGGCTGTCGCTGTCGAGTTGGATTTCTTTTGCGGCTGCGGTCATTCGTCAGATTTGGGGGCGGCAACGGGGGAACGCAAAGGGCGCGGAGGTTTTTGTTGCTTCACTTATGCTTGAATGTGAGGTTCTTTTCTTTCGAATGGGTGGTGCAGAAATGGTGGTTATGGAGTGTTTTTGTGTGGGCTACGGAAGAGTGATATCTCCGGCTAAGTGCGTTTTCTAGTTACTCTCGCGGTATTTTCCATAGCCATCCACTGTTTGCCCCATACGTTTCCGGCGTCGCATGAAGCGTATTTTGAAAGAAATTATCGTATGTGGCGTTTGAATTTTGCTCCATGAATAATATATGATTAACGTGGTGTTGCTGCTTGACGAATATTCCAAGAGCCTTCGCTAGTCTTTTGCCTAAGCCGAGTCCGGCAAGATTCTTTTTGACTGCAATATGCCCAACCACAGCTCGATCACGATTTGGTTCTATAAGGATATTTTGAACCCACCCGAAGTCAAACTCGCCAACTCTAAAGACTAATTCTCTATTGAGGCCATATCTTTCATCTAAATCAAACCCCAACACAGGAACTTGTTGGATGTCACCACCAAATTGAGGCGAAAGATATTGATCCGAAAGTAAATAAGCCTTGGCAAAGGCTAATTGGTATTTTTCGTCATTGGTCAGGACAAGATTCTTAACGTAGTTTATGAGCGTTTTCATGATTTCTCGTTCGCAACTCGCGGCGCGGGAGCGCCAGTGGTTTGGTCACGCCGCCGAGCGGCATGACGAGGATTGGGTTTTCTCGTTCCCAAGGTCCCCTTGGGAATGCGGTGCAGCAAGCTCTGCTTGCCGAGGCTGGGTTCGGGCAGCAGATCGGCCGAGGCCCGGATCCCAGGCGGAGCCTGGGATCCAGTGGGGAGGCAACTAAAGCCCTTCGCGCCCTCTGCGCCTCCTCTGCGTTATAAGTCAGCGACGAGCGAACGAAAACCGGTATCCCGCACCCGGTCGTAGTAGCGGCCGCGGTAGAGCAGGCGTTGGCTGTCTGCGCCGTCCTGGAAGGCCGAGCGGTCGTGCAGGATGTTGTTGCCGACCAAGCCCATGCCGCTCTCCAGGCGGGC
The DNA here is from genome assembly GCA_011389885.1 of Gammaproteobacteria bacterium. Taxonomy (GTDB): domain Bacteria; phylum Pseudomonadota; class Gammaproteobacteria; order Chromatiales; family Chromatiaceae; genus JABBTK01. The sequence continues at coordinate 29,473 of JAABTK010000055.1, forward strand.
GTGGTGGCGGTAGGGGGCGTCGTGGTTGAGGATCTCGCCCAGTTTCTCGACCGCGGCCTGCGCCGTCGGATCGTCCTTCCAGCGGATGCTGCGCTTGCGCTCGGTGAAGCGCATGTGCAGCTCGCCTTCGGCGGTGATGGAGAACACCGGGCCGGTCTCTTCGGCGCGCTCCACCACGCCGCCCTTCTCCCGCGCCGGGATGGTCATGACGTCCGGCTGCATTAACGCCGGGATAAAGGCCGGGTCGGCGTCGCGCAATAAAAGGTAGGCCATTTCGTGGTCCATTAGGCCGTTGACGCCGCCCTCGGCCGCCGGGGTGACGCAGTGCAGCAGCAGGCCGTGAATCCAGCGCTGGGGGGTGTTGTAGTAGCCGTCGGTGTGCCACTTAATGGGCTTGTCGGTGTAGGGGATGTAGCGGGTGCGCGGCTCTTCCCGGCGCACGGTGATGGAGGTCAGGCCGGTGTCCGCGTCGCCCAGCCAGTTGTGGTCCAGCCTTTGCAGCCCCAGTGCCTGGCCCACGCCCAGGGGGATCTTCGGGTCGGCGTCGGCGCCGCAGGGGGTCGCGTAGAGGGCGAAGTTGCAGCGCCGGCAAAGATCCAGCAACCGGCTCTGTTCGGCTGCGGTGGGGCGGCGCGGATCGGCGATTTCCACCAAGGTTTCCTCAAGGCCAACCGGCTGGGCCGCGAGCTTGCGTTCGCGCCAACGGCGGTACAGGTCTTCTTCGACCGGATCGAAGGGGCTGTGGGACTGGGGCACGGCGGCGCTCCTCGCGGGCTGGGCTGGGATTGGGCGATGTTTCGGGACAGGCCCGCCCGGAAGGGGCGGGATGCAGGCCTGGGGCCGAGGTGCGGCAACGGGTCGGGGGCGTGCGGCCCGCGGGGGCCGCACGGCAGGCGGATCAGTAGCCGCCCTTGCGCTTGGTCTCGGGCAGGCCGGCGATCTTCGAGGCTTGCTTGGCCGGCCCCATGGGGAAGTGTACATACAGGGCCTTGGCGTCCACCTTGGGCAGATCGGTCCATAGGCCTTTGAAATGCTTCACCATGTGGCGCTCGTTGGGCTGGTTGGCGCTATGGTTGAAATATTCATCGCGCAGGTAGTTGATGATCTCCCAGGCGCGATCACTGAGCGTAATGCCCTCGGCTTCGGCAATGGCCTTGGCCACATCTTCGCTCCAGTCTTCCGGGTTGACCAGGTAACCGTTGGCGTCGGCTTCGATGGTGCTGCCGTTCACTTCGTAGGACATGGGCGTTTCTCCTGACTTCTTAGGATAGAGGAATGGCGATGCGCTCGCCGTAAAAACATGGATTCTATTCGATTAGCGGCCAAGAATGTAGCGGCTTAGACGGCTTTGTAGGGAATGAACAGCCCGCAGCCGAACTCGCGATAGGGGCCGAGGCCTTGCTGTTGCAGGCGCACCGCGTCCGGCGGACTGAGGCCGGCCACCATCAGGCTCCAACTGAGGCGCTCCCCGGAAGGCGTATCGATGCGATGGCTGCGCCCGCACAAGACCTTGGAGAAGACCACAGGCAGGGCGCGCAGTTGCGCGATGGCCCACTGCTGGAAGGCGTCTTCATCCGCGCCCGCCGGGCCGAGCACATGCCGCGCATACAGGGTGCCCGCCTTGCTCAACAGCCGCTGCTTGGGCTCGCCGATCTGCAATGGGTGGCCGCGAACGCTGTGGTAGGTGCCGCTGAGTGAGCGCGCAGCGTGCGTGCGGCCGGCCGGCAACCGCAGCACCAGCGGCGTGCGCTTGGATAGGTAGACCACTTCGCGGGCGTCGCTCGGTCGCTCCCAGCCGTTGCCCGACTCGGCGCCGTGCAGGTTGTGGACCCCGGCCAAGGGCTCCTCGCCGAGCCAGGGCAGCACCTCGGACAGCGCCTCGCCCAGGGCCCGGCCATGATCCACCGGGATGCGCGGGCAGGTGATTTTGAACTGCAAATCGACCACGTCCTCGGGGACTTGGTAGCTGTCGCTGTCGGTCTCTTGCTGCCAGTACATCTCACGCAACCTCGTGCGGGATCAGCGCGCGCAGGCGATCCCGGTCGTACCACCAATCGTCCACTAACACCTCCAACACCTTGGCCAGGCGCGGCAGAAACTTCGACGGGTCGTCCAATTCCAGCCGCTCGATCCAAAACTCGAAGATCTCCTGATCTTCGACCTGGCTGTGACGCCGCGCCACCTGCCCGAGCAACTGCGCGGTGAAGAACCTAAGATCCTCCTTCTGTTTGCTTTCGGTGGCCCGCAGATCGGCCACATAGGCGGCCGTGGCCGCGGCCACTGCGGCGCCGTCGGACTGATCCGGGGTTTCGTCGATCAGGTGTTGCAGCAGCGCCACCGTCAGCTCCGGCTCCACCGGAAAGGTGACGCTCAGCCAGATGCCGTGGGCGAGGGCCTGGATCGCGTGTTCGCCCTCCGCCTTATAGAGGATGTCGCAGGCCTCTGCGGCGGTGCCCCAGTCCTGGCCTTCAAGGCTGAGGCCAAACGCGATTAGGGCCTCCTCCTCGGCCTCCGCCCCGCGCCCCGCTTCGACCAGCAAGTGACCCCGCTCCAGCTCCAAGGCCCGGCACTCCGGTAGCGGGGCGTCCTCGGCCAGCGCGGCGAGCCTTTCGTCCACCTGCTGGAGTTTGATCTCTACGATCTCCTTCGGTTCCAAGTTCTCCAGCGCGGGATCATTGCCGCCGAAAAAGCGTTCGGGCTCCAAGTGCTTCAAGATTTTCACCTCGCTATGGGTTAGTTTCGGGCAACAGGACTGGTGCGCGCCCCGCGGGCCGGTCGCTGGCCGGCGCCGGTCAGGTGAAGGCCGCCTCCAGGCGTTCTTCCCAATCCTCCGGCGTGTCCGCGAACGGCGGTCGCACGTCCATTCGGAAAAACATGGCCCCTTGGCGTTGCTGCTTGACCTGTTGCACCAACTGATCAAAGGATTCGAGGTCTGGGTTCTGAATTAGGATTTCACTCAGGTATAACATGGCCTTGTTTCCCGCTTGCGGGCGCTTGAGTCCCGAAAATCGATGGCGCCGGCCCGGTCGTTTTCGGGCCGAAATTCTCCAAGTATTTTACTCAACTATTCGTTGGCATGCAAAATAAATTTACCATTCTACGATAAAGGGTATCGGCCTCTATCCCCTTCGGAGCGCAGCGGCTACCCCGACGGCTGGGTCGGTGATTGGTGATAAGTCGCTGTATTTATTTCTTTAATCGCGATTATAGATGCTTTGCTGATTGCCTATAAAAAAGCCGTATACCCCCAATGGGATAGTTGAATGGCTTCGCTTCTTCCCCCTTTAGAGGGATATTGTGCTGCATTAGGAAATCCTAAACTTTGCGTCCCATGAGTTGCGGGCTGCGATAACCTTCGGCCTTGCAAAGAATTTCGGGTTTCGACTCAGCCTCGTCACGGCCATCAACCGGCCGTGATTGCGGTAACCTGCCAGCAAGCCAGCTGGCCCGGCAGAAACCCAGTAGCGATTATGAAAGTCCAACGGGAGATTAGCTGATGGCAAAACCGATGCATGACACCCCCATGCTTGACCAGTTGGAGACCGGCCCCTGGCCGAGCTTCGTGACCGGCCTCAAGCGCATGGCCAAGGACAACGACATGATGGTCGATCTGCTGGGCCAACTGGAAACCTCTT
>JAABTK010000056.1 GCA_011389885.1 Gammaproteobacteria bacterium
CCTTTAGGCGGCGGGCCTGGAAGTCTTCGAAGTTGGAGCAGGAGGAGATTTCGCGGTAGGTGTCTTGGGCCGGCAGCCAGACCTCCAGGTCGTAGGTCTTGGCGGCGGAGAAGCCGAGGTCGCCGGTGCAGAGGGTCACCTTGCGATAGGGCAGGCCTAGCCTTTGCAGGATGGCCTCGGCATGGCCGGGGAGTTGTTCTAGGGCGGCGTAGGATTCGCCGGGGCGCACCACCTGCACCATTTCCACCTTCTCGAATTGGTGCTGGCGGATCATGCCGCGGGTGTCGCGGCCGTAGGAGCCGGCCTCGCTGCGGAAGCAGGGGGTTTGCGCCACCCAGCGGCGGGGCATGGCGGCGTCTTCTACGATCTCGTCCCGCACCAGGTTGGTCACCGGCACCTCGGCGGTGGGGATCAGGTAGTAGGCCAGCTCGCCCTGGAGCTTGAACAGGTCGGCCTCGAACTTAGGCAACTGACCGGTGCCGGTGAGGCTGTCGGCGTTCACCATAAAGGGCACATAGGTCTCGGTGTAGCCGTGTTCGGCGGTGTGGGTGTCCAACATGAACTGGGCCAGGGCCCGATGCAGCCGGGCGATGGGGCCGCTCATGGTGACGAATCGAGAGCCGGTGAGCTTGGCCGCGGCCTCGAAGTCCATCAGACCCAGGTCCGCGCCCAGGTCTACATGGTCTTTGACCTCGAAATCGAACCGCGGCGGCTCGCCCCAGCGGCGCTCCTCGCGGTTGTCCGCCTCGTCCCGGCCCACCGGCACGGACTCGTGGGGGAGGTTGGGCACGCCCAGGGCGATGGCGCTCAGTTCTTGTTGCAGGGCGTTGAGTTCATCCTGCGCGGCCTTGAGCTTATCGCCGAGGTCCGCCACCTGGTCCAGCAGCGGCTGGATGTCCTCCCCCGCCGCCTTGGCCTTGCCGATGCCCTTGGAGCGGCTGTTGCGCTCGCTCTGCAGGTCCTGCACCTGCATTTGCAGGCCCTTGCGTCGGGACTCCAGCGCGGCCAGCCGGGCCGTATCCAACTCGCAGCCGCGGCCCTTGAGCCTCTCCGCGGTGGTCTCCAGTTCATTGCGCAACAGTCGAGGATCGAGCATACCTATTCACCATCGTTGACTTGGGCGGGCCAGCTCACCGCGTGACCCGGTTTGATCAGGGGTTCGAGACGTTTCAACACCTGCTCCACCTTCTCCGGGCGGTCGAAGAATTCGAGCACCAGCGGCAGATCCAGGGACATGTCGATCAGGCTGGAGGCGTGCATCTTGCCGGACTGGCCGAAGCCCATGATGCCGCGAAAGGCGGTGACCCCGCGCACCTGTTCTTCGTCGTGCAGGATGCGCATCAGCTCCTCGGCCTTGTGCTGGCCCTCGGTGAGGTAGATGCGGACCAGGGTCACTGTGCTCATAACTGCCGCGCCCCCGCCACGCCCAGCCAGGCCGCGAATACGCAGGCCAGGACCGAGATCAGCGCATTTAAGACGGCCTTCAGCACCTGGGCCTGCTCCAGCAGGTTCAAGGTCTCCAGAGAGAAGGTGGAAAAGGTGGTGAAGGCCCCGAGCAGGCCCACCAGCAGCGCCGCGCGCCACTCGGGCCCCGCGGCCAGGCGCTCGATCAGCAGCACATACAGAAACCCCATCAGCAGCGAGCCGAGCAGGTTCACCGCCAGGGTGCCATAGGGGAAGCCGCGCCCGAGCCAGGCATAGACCCCGCTGGACAGCCAGTAGCGCAACACCGCGCCCAAGGCGCCGCCGCCCGCAATCATCAGAATCTGCGCCATGTACCGAACCGCCGCCCGTCGTCCCCCTGGGAAAAGCGGTATTGTACACAATCTGCGGCTCGCCGCGGAGGAACACGGCGCGCGCAGGGCGGGGTCGGGTGCAGGCTTCCCCTGGTTCCCGCGCGCCGCGTGGGAACCCGGATGCACCGCGCTGCGGTGCGCCGGGGTCACCGCGGCGCGGTGAGGCTGCATCCCCACGCGGCGCGTGGGGACGAGGGGGTGCGGGGTCACCGCGGCGCGGTGGGGCGAGGGAACCCCCTCTGCGCCTCTGCGGCCCTCTGCGCCCCTAAAGGCCGCTGTTTCCGTTCTTCGGGCGCGGGCGCGCTAGGGCAGCCAGGACCAGACTTCGATGGTGAAGAAGCGCACCAACATGCGGGTGAAGGCCACGGCCAGGGGTTTTTCGCCGCCGTCGATCTTGGCGTAGCCGGTCATTTGGGTGCGCAGCAGGCTGTCGGCATTGCTCAGGCGGCTGCCCACCCGCACCACGCGCACGAAGGGGCTGTCGGGGTCTTCTTCCACCGTGGGGGCGATGCTGGTGACCTCGCCCCGAAACACTCGGGTGGGGTGGGCCCAGAGTTTGATTTCCACCGCCCGGCCGAGCCCGGTGTCGGCGACATCGGTTTCGGGGGTGAGGATTTCGGCCTCGATCGCGCGGTCGTCCTGAAGCTGGAGGATCAGATCGCCTTCGCGCACGAATTGCCCCAGCTTGCGATCCACCCGCGCGCTGGTGACTCGGCCGGCCATGGGGGCGATGATTTGCGTGCGGGCCAGCTCCGATTGCTGGTAATCCAGTTGCTCCTGCAAGCGCCGCAGCTCGGCGCGCAGGATGGCCGCCTCTTCTTCCCGCGGCGCGGCCTGCACCTGGGCCAGGTCCGCCTCGGCCACCGCCACTGCGGCCGCCGAGACCTCGGCATCGAGCACGCTTTTTTGGTACTCCAGGGCCGAGAGGGTGCCTTGCTGGTAGCCCGGGGTCAGCAGGTCCAATTGCTTCTTGGCGTGCCGCGCCTTTACCCGCGCCAGGTCCAGTTCGCGCTGCGTGGTGAGAATGGACTCGGCTCGGGCGCCGCTGAGTAGGAGCGCCAGCTCGGCGCGGTTCTTTTCCAAATCGGCCTCGATCAGCGCGATGGCGTGGCGTTGCTCCCAATCGCTCAAGCGGGCCAGGGGCTGCCCCTGGTTCACCCATTCGCCTTCGCGCACCAGCACCGCGGTGACCTCGCCCGAGGCGCGCGCCCGCACCTCGGCCTGCTGCACCGGGTGGAGGGTGACGCCGCCGCTGATTTCGTAGGGATACGGCAATAGGCCGAGCGCGATTAAGAGACCGAAAAACAGCAGCCAGAGCCAACGCTTGCGCTGGCGGGCGGGCGGCGGCGATGACGCCTCGGGGCCAAATTCGGCGGCCGGCGGCGGGGGGGCGGGCGACGCGGGCGGGTGCATCGGTTCGGCCCGGTCCGCCGGCGGCCCTTCCGCGGCGGACCCGCCCCGGCCTTGACCCTTGCGCCGCAGCCGCCCCAGGATCCAATGCGACACCAACGCCAACACGGCCAAAAACAGCACCACCCCGGCGCCCGAATAACGCGCCTCCAGCATGAGGGCGATAAAGATCAGCACCGAGCCCACCACGAAGGCCACGAAGCTCAGGCTGGCCAGGGCATAGGCCATCAAACCGCGGCGTTCGGCATCGCTCAGCGCCGCCGGCGGTTTGCGGCCCTTCAGGCGCATGCCCAGTAGCTTGAAGGCCTTTTCGCGCAGGTGCGGGATCTCGAAGTAGCTAATGAACCAGGCGTAGCCGTCGGCCTGCCACAGCGGATTGGCGGTGAACAAAAAGGCCCCCAGGCCCATGTGTCCGAGCAGCAGCGCATAGGTCCCGAGGCCGCTCACGCCGCGATAACTCCACTGCCAAACCAGGGTGCCAAGCACGAACAGCGCCAGCTTCACCAACAGCGCCGAGCCGAAGGTCCACAGCCGTTGCTCCCGCGGCAGGCCCCAAATGCTGCGCTTGTTGATCCAAAAACGCGGAATGACGCCAAAGGCCAGGCGGAACCCGAAATCCCGCACCGGCACCCCGTAATAGGCGCACACCGTGCCCTGCATCCACTTACTGAGCAGGTTCACCAGGAACAGCCCGACCAGCACCATCAGCAGCGCCCCCAGGATGCCGGCCCCGCGCAACTGGCCGATGGCGCCCATGGTGAGCCGGTATGCGGGCTGGTGGTGAAACAGGCTCAGCAGCGCCAGCGGCACGCCCGGGATCAATAACCAGACCACATACCGCAGCGGCCGCAGCAGCTTGGCGAAGCGCAGGAACAGGCGGTCGGGATTGAAGAAACGCCAGCGATAGGGGTCGGCCCGACGGCTGCGCGGGGGCTTGCGGGGCGGCTCGGGGGCCGTGGGCGCGGCGGCTGCGGTCTCTTCGGCCAACGCCCCTGCGGGCGTCGGTTCTAGCAGCCCGTAGGCCTCCATTTGGGCATAGAAGGCGCGCAAATCGCCGTCATCGATGGCGATATCGAAGCGCTCGCGAAAGGCCTCGCGGATGGCCGCGCAATCGCGCCGCCCGTCGAGCTGGCGGCATAGGAACACCTCCTGCTCGCCCAGCTCGAACAGACTGCCCGCCGCCGGATCTTGAATCACCAGGCGCGGGTTGTCCTCCGAGTCGTCGGAAAACGGGCTCACCGTCAAATCGGGGCGAAAACGCTTGGAGGCGAAACAGGGCATAGGCTAGGCTTGCAAGCAGATGGGCCGGCAAGTATTGGCGCTGTAACCCAATGAGTCAACGCCCGCTGTTCGACGTTCCCAAAACCGCGCTAGCGAGCTATATTTACGCTATGTTTAAAAATTCGATTTCGCTCGCCCGTCGCCTTGTCCAACCCCGGCTGGCGGCCTTCTGCCTTCTGCCGGTGCTGCTTTGGGCGCTCGGCCAGCCGCGCGCAGACACCCTGTTCCAACGCCAGGCCGTCCCCGGCATTACCGACTACGCCGCCGGCACCGGGGGGCTGGCCCTGGCGGACCTGGACGGCGACGGGCGCATCGACATCCTGAGCGTGCATGATGGCGCCCAAACCCTGCGCCTGTGGCTCAACGCGGGCGGATTCCGCTTCACCCAGCACCCGCTACAGATCCTCGACAGCGGCTTCACGGCCGATGCGCTGGGCCCCGGGGCGGGGATTCCGAACCTGGCGGACTTCAACGGCGACGGCCTGCTGGACATTTACCTCACGCGCGCCCGCGGTCGGGCGGAATCCCCCTCGCCGGGCAACAACCTGCTGCTGGCCGAGGGCCGCTTTGACACCTTTCGCGACCGCGCCGAGGCGCTCGGGGTGCGCAACTTCGGCAGCTACAGCCGCCAGTCGGCCATTGGCGACGTCAACGGCGACGGCTGGCTGGACATCGCGGTGGGGGCCGACAACATCGGCGACACCCGCCCCGGGCTGCCGCTGCACCGACTCTATGTATTCGAGCCCGCCGCCGACGGCGGTTTCACCCAGGGCGTTTTCGCCGACATCGGCGGCAGCGCGCTAATCCCCGGCTTCGGCGGCCCCTTCGCCTGCGACTCGGACCAGGACCGGGCCGGGCCGGGCCTGCTGCTGCGCGACCTGGACGACGACGGCGACCTGGACCTGGTGCAGAGCTACCACAACGATATGAACCGCGCGCGCTGGGACGACCCCTGCGCCGCGGGCGAATACCGCTTCGGCGTGGCCAGTTGGCGCAACCTGCTGCGCGAAACCGGAGAGTTCCGCTTCGAGCCGGTGTACGACAACGGCCTGGCGGAACACGGCCGCATGCGCTACGACCCGGTGCGCGGACACTATGTGCCGCTCAAGCACAGCATCGGCCTGCCCTATTTGAGCGCCGGCGACGTAAACAACGACGGCCGGCCCGATTTGCTCGCCGTGGGGCCAACCGACCCCGAGTGGCATGTGCAATCGGACCCGGTGGCGGCGCGGTTTTGGCTGAATCGAGGCGAATTCCGCTTTCGCCAAGCCACCGCGGCCGCCGGCCTGGGGCCTCTGAACTGGACCTACCGCCGCTGGGAGCGCTTCTTCGATACCCAATTGCCGCGCTTTCCGCTCATCGCCCAAACCGCCTGCGCCCAATCCAACCAAAGGCCCCTGTGCCAAGACCTGCCCCTGCAGGCCCACCAATTCTACTTCGGCGACGCCCTGTTCGCGGACTTCAACAACGACGGCTGGCTGGACCTATTGGTCACCGACCGGCATGAAATCGACGGCGCCTGGGACGACCTGCGCAATGTGCTGTTCTTGAACCGCGGCGGCAAGGGCTTCACCCCGATCCCGCCGGGGCTTTCCGGGCTCGACGCCAGCGGCATCACGGTGGAGGCGGCGGACTTCGACGGCGACGGCCTGCTCGACCTTTACCTGGCCGCCGACCCGCGCAATTCCTACAAGCTGCCCGACCCGGCCCTGCCCGAGCGCCGCTTTCAGGACAAAATCTACCGCAATACCGGGGCCTTCGGCGCAAGCGAAAACCACTGGTTGAGTCTGCGCCTCGAAGGCCAGCCCCAGCGCCGGCTCATCGGCGCCCGGGTGCGGGTTTTCCAACCCCTCGACTCCGGCTGCGGGGCCGGCCCCCTGCTCGGCGCCCGCGCCTATTTCGGCGCCCGCAGTTATAAATCCGCCGCGCCCTTCGCGCTGCATTTCGGCCTCGGCCCGCACGCGCAGGCGGACATCGAGGTGCGCCTACCCGACGGCGAGCGCCACTGCTTTGCCGCCCGCCACGCCGATCAGGAATGGACCCTGGATCTGAGCGCCGCGGCTGCGCAGGACTCCGCCGCCGAACACGCAAGGTAAGCCCTTGCGCGCCGACCTGTGCCAATAACGGAAACAACGCCATTCAGGAACGCAGAGGGCGCAAAGGAACGCAGAGGGCGCGGAGGATGGGCAAAGGCGCCCCCCGGTCATTGGCTTTGGTCGCGCTCTAATCAGCGCCGCGCCCTCCAAAATATCCTCCCCCGCGGCGGTTGAGGCTTGAGCCGATGCGAGCGGAGCCGCCAAGCCCGGCTACAGCCTCAACCCCCAAGTTTTTTTCCGTTACTTCGGCGCAGGCATACTAGGGCCTTCGATCCCCCTAACATTTTCGTCGCAAACTGCTACAATTAAATGTAACAATCGGCCGCCGAAATAACAAAAACACGGCGGCGTTCCAATAAGGCGAAATTGGCGTTTTTAATAAACCACTGCGTAGTTTTCCCTAAATCGACATCGGGATTTCCCGAATAAAAAAACAGCAAACCCGTCTTTGGGCGGCGCTGCATCGGTCGAGGGTGAAAAACAGACGAAGATGGCGAACTAGCGCACCAAACGCCCCAGGCCCGCGCTCCTGTTGTAACTAAGCCGACTACCAGAGGAAACCCATGAGTTACGTCATCAAAGAATACGCGCAACTGCTCTCAGTCCTCCACCGTATGGTCGAGCGGAAAAAGACAGGAACGCTGTTCATTCGCAGCAATCAAAACCGACTAGCGGTGATTGCCATCGAAAGCGGCGCCATTAACTTCATTTCGTATGGCGCGAAACGCGGTCTGGCGGCCGTGCCGCTGATTCGCGACATCGAAGCCGGCACCTTTCAAATCACCAAGAGCGCAGACACCTTCGACCCTTGCGACTTGCCCGAAACCGGCGAGATGTTGCAGTTGCTCGGCGAAGAAGCGGACACCATTCACGAGCTGGTGCAAGACATCGCCCTGACCACCGCCTCCGAGAACAGTGAGTCTTTCAACACCCGCGCTACGCTAAAGTCCCTATGTAGTCTACTGGAGAATTACCTGGGTCCCATCGCCTCCATGGTCTGCGAGGAACGGCTGGACACCATCGGCCCGCAACTGGACATCCTGGAACTGCAACGCATCGTGAGGGAACTGGCGAACGAGATCGACGACCCCGAAGAGGCGCAGGAATTCATCAGCCTCGCGCATGACGCCTTTCCTGCACTGGGCAAGAGCCCCGGGCAACGGGCCAGCGCCTGAGCGACCTCGCCGGGGCCGGAATCAAGTCCGGGCCCCGCACGGGGCGCGGCCTTCGCGGCGCCCCCTGGGCGCCGAGCCAAGCCGCTTAACAACTGCTTTGCGCCCTTCGCGTCTCCTTCGCGGTGTTGGCGTTATCAGCGCCTGGTGCGCAGCGCTAATCGCCCGCGGCTCATTTGCGCAACCGCTTCATCGCAGAGGCGAAGCTACGCCGCAGGAGTTCGACCTCGCGCGCCAACTGGCCAATTTCATCGTCCCGCTTGACCTCCACCTCGTGCTCGATATGACCCTTGGTCACCGCCTGCACCGTGTCGCGCAGCTCCAGCACCGGATTGATCAATGAGCGCCGCACCAATAGATTCACCACGATGAAAATCAACGCAAAGATCAGCGTCAGCAGGCCGATTACATAGCTGCTACGCATGAGCGTCAGCGCGTTGACATTGGCCAGCGGCACCGCCACGGTGTTGATGCCCACTACCTTGCCCAGCTCATAGTTGTAGCCGCTTTTGGTGCCGTATTCGCCGGTGATCTGGTCCGAAGTCAGCTCGGGCTCGCCATGGCAGCGCATGCAACCGGGCTTGCTCACCATGGGCGCGGAAGACACCAATACGCGTTGACCGTCGAGCCGGCCTTCGCGTTCAATCACCTGCAGGTCGCGATTTTTGCGAAACTGCGCCAGCAGTTCCATTTCCAGCGGCTTGGGCAGATTGGAGGGATTGAGCGGGTTGTCCGAGCTGGTGCGGATATGATAATCCGGGTACAGGCCCGCGAAGTGCCGCGCCACGTCCGAAATCGCCACCACGCCCGAAAAGCCCGGAGCGAAAAAGATGTCGTTTTCCATAAAAAACGGACGCAAGGTCCCGCCCACATAGCCGCGGATGGCCTTGCCCATGCCGACCAGCAGGCCGAGTTCGTTCTCCGCCTGGGCGTACACCTGTTGCTTGGTCATCCAGTAAACGGCCGGCGCGCTTAGGGCCACGCTGCCGAGATACAGCACGAACAGCGCCCAGTTGAATCGCCGGATTACGCTGCCTTTGAAGGCGCCGGCCGCAGGATTTTTTGATTTTGACATCTTACCCCTCCCGATCATGGGCGGACCGAACGTGGTTACGCCGCATAGCTTATACGATACCAAATGCCGCTACCGGATAACAATCCGCGTATTCCCTTAATACGAAAAGAATTGTATTCGAATATTAGAAATTTAAAAAGCGCCAAACAACCATCATAACTTGCGAAAATCTCGATTCCGCGGCATATTGAAAACATTCGTAGCAGCTTATAAGATTTCGAGCCGCTTTGACCGCTGCTATCGCCCCAGAAGAACGCCTTACTATAAAGGAGTGCTCTAATGAGTCAGTTGTTTTCGCCCGAGTGGACCCAAGAGCTTGCAACGCTTTGGAACAAAGACCTGCAAATGCGGGAAGATCTCGGGTCTATCGAGTTCAGCGCCTGTGTCGGCTTCGGCATGATTTCAGAGCAAACCCCACGGGTGGCCATGCATATTGAGGACGGGATCGTGCATCAGGTGGAGGTTTTTCAGCGCCAAGCGCTGGATTGGGACGTGCGGGCCGATGAAGACGACTGGCGAGACTGGCTGGAACACGGCTTCGGGCTGGAGCGCCTAGGGGTGATGACCTCTTCCGGGCGGCTTCAGTTCATGCAGGGCGAACACCGAAAAATGCTTCGCAACCAGGCCATGGCCCGCTCCTTCCTGCGGGTGTTCGAGCTGATGGCGCGCGTCAAGACCACTGACCCCTAGTCGCCTAATTACAGCCGCGCCTAAGTATTGGAAACAACCCAGGCGCCCTCGGGACGCAGCGCGCGCGAAGAACCGCAGAGGGCGCAGAGAGGCGTTTCGATTTGATGCTCGCTCCCAAGGTCTCCTTGGGGACGCATTTCTTGCAAGCGCTAGCTTGCCGAATGGCTTGGGACGCTGGGGCCTCCAAGACGCAGGCCCCCAGGTTGGAGCTTGGGGGCCGGCGGTGTTTAAAGCGTGCGCCTGACATTCCGTTTGACCCACTGGCAACCCAGGCGCTTTCGGAGTGCCGAGCACACGAAGAACCGCACAGCCCGAGGGCTGTACTCCAGGCGGCCAGTTGCGGCGGCGGGCAGGCCGCCCCGCCCTGGAGCGCGGGGACGATTAAGCAAAACTCCCTCCGCGCGCTCTGCGGCCCTCGGTATCCTCTGCGTTCCAATGGCGTTGTTGCCGTTACTTCGGCGCAGCCGTACTAGACTTGCGGCCCGGCGATTAGCCGCGATAGCGGCTTGTTTTCGACCTAGGCGCTTGAGCCGGCGCGGTCATCGCGGATGCAATCCGCTCGCGCTTCATCGCGGATGCAATCCGCTCTCGCTTCATCGCGGATGCAATCCGCTCTCGCTTCATCGCGGATGCAATCCGCTCCCACGGTTGGTTGCGTTAACTCAATGCTCGGGAAACGCGGTCCAGCCGCTGAGCCAGTTGGTGCGGTTACCCGGGCGCACCGCGCCGCGGAAGTTGGCGGCCTCGTCCCAAAACTCGCCCTGGGGGATCGGGGCGCTGTCCTGCGCCGCCGGGGAGTTGGCCGGCGGCGTGAAGTCGGGGTTGAGGATGTTGTAGGCGCTCTGCGGCAGCACGCTGCGAGGCGAGTAGGCCACGCGCGACACCGTGCGAAAATAGGCCGCCTCGTCGAATCCGCCGTCGTCGTCCTTATCTCCCGCTTCGGATTGGAAGTAATCCCCCTGCAGGTTAGGATCGGCGAACAAGAGCGAATCAAAGCTCAACTCGCCCGCATCGATGCGCGCCGCCGTGGCCGTGTCTCGGATATCAATGGTCTCCAGCGGGAACCCGCTGATTATAAAATTACGGAAATCCCCGCCTGTGCCCCGCCGCAGGGTCATGGCCCGCTGGGCCGCCTGGGGGGCGGCCGAGCCCACTAGGGTCACGTTGGACAGCACCGGCCCGGAACGCGGCGAGGCGTCGTGGTCGGCCTTCAGGTTGTCCGCCTCAATGGCGTTGTCGCCGTCTTCGGCGCTCTGCTGAAGGACGATGAACTGACCCTTGCCCTGCCAACCGCGGTCCCAGTCCAACGCATCGTCACCCGCCCGGGAGACCACGATGTTTTTCAGGTTTGCCGTACCGCCGAAAAACTCAATGCCATCGTCCAGCCCCATATGCACCTGCACGAAACGCAGCACGGTGCTATCGCCGCAACCGCCCAGGGTCAGGCCGTTGAGTTCGTTGTCGGCCGATAGCTCGGCGCCGGCGAATTCGATGCGCACATATTGCAGGGTGCCGCAATTGGCGTGGACGTCCTGCCCGCCGAAGGCGCCGCGGGGGTCGGTTTCCGCGATCCCCTCAATCTGCCCGGAGCCGGTGTTCACCGGCGCATTCCCCAGCAGCACCACGCCGCCCCAGTCGCCGCGCACCCGCTCGCCCTCGGGCTTGACGCTGGTGAATACGATGGGCTCGACCTCGGTGCCGCGGGCATTCAGCAGGCCGTCACGCGTAACCACCAGGGCCGAGCCCAAGGCCCCGTAGACCTTGGTCCCGGCCTCGATGGTGAGGGTGGCCCCGCTCTCGACGAACACCCGGTCTTCCAATAGGTAGGCGCGATCAGCGGACCAGACCTTGTGGCCATAGATCGAACCGCTGACCCGTTGTTGGGTTGCAATGCCCAGCCAATGCAGGTTGGCGCCCACCAGGCCCATCGCGGCCAGCCCCGCGACGGCCGCACCGCTGACCCACCAGCGCGCCCGCCCGCGCTTGGAATCGGCCTCGGCCTGGGAGCGCCCGGCGGCGCGAATCTCTTCCTCCAGGCCGCCGCCTTGGAGGTTGCCGCTTAGGTTAAACTTCTGCGCATCCGCGGCGGCATCCCGAATCATCTCCACCGGGGACAGCAAGGCCTTGGAGATAATCTCCTTACGGTAGTTTTCGTCTTTCAACAGGCTGTTGAAATGCACAAAATGCACATCGGCGATGCCCTTTTCCCGATGCTGCTTCAGGGCCTCTTTGAGTTCCCAAAGCGCGGAGACCAGCTTGGTCTTTTGGTCTTCGTTGCTCGCGTTCATTGCATCTTCCCCGGCTTTTTACCATAAAACCGAGGGAGGTTAACGCCCGACTGTTACGCGCCAATGAAACGGCCGCCGGAAAATCACGAACAGGCGCCCGGACGGGTGCGCCTGCTCCAGAGTATAGGAGACAACGCCATTCAGGAACGCAGGGGGCGCGCAGGAGGTTTTGCTTGCTGCGGCTGTTGCGCGCTCCGGCCGGGGCGCCTCTTCGGCGCTGTTGCGTCGCCTGGTTCGCCTGCGCCGACCCAACGGAGGCAACGTGGAGGTTGGCGCTTTGGCCGGGCTTGCGGCTTCGTTCGGTCCGGCTAAGGCCTCAATCGCCGTTGGGGTCGGGGTTGCATTTGCGCGGCGAAGGCCAGAAGACCGGCCGGGCAAGGCCATGCCATTGCAGGCTGCTGGGGGTCGCCCCGGCGCTTACCTGGCAGGACTGGTCGTCGATCTCGGGGCGGGCATGGAATTCGGCGGGTACTGCGATCACGGAGCCGGCCGCATCGACATCGGGGCTGACCAGCTCCACCAGGCCGCTGACCCCTTGGGGTGCGGCGGCCTGGATTACGCTGAGACCGAGCGCCGGGTCGAAGCGCTGCCGCTGCTGCCCGCCGACCGCCAACGGCTGCTCGCCGGCGCTGAGGATGACCCCGGCATCGATGCGGATATCGCCGCCGCGCCCGCTCGGGGCCGCGGTGTTGGCCTGCACGAAGCCGCGGTCGAGCACCAGTGCGTCGGCATCGATTTGAATCGCCCCGCCGTCGCCGCGGAGGCCGGCCACGGAGGTGGTGATCAAGGCCTGCTCGATGCCGACCGCACGCGGCCCCTGAATCCGAATATCCCCGCCGGCGGCATGCTCGGAGGCGGTGGTGATGCTGGCGCCGTTGCTGAGCCACAACCGATCCTCCAGGTCCAACTGAATAGCGGCGGCCGGCGAATCGCCGCGGCCTTGGGCGTCGATGGCGGCGGCGTCGAGCTGGATCGCTTGCGCTTCGATGCGCAGCCCATGGGCGCCCGGCTCGAAGGCCGCCCCGCCCTCGGCGGCAACGCTGATTCGGGCGCCTTCGAGCAGGGTCAGGCCGCCGCTCCGAATGAACAGATCTCCCGGGCGCCCCGCACTGGACGCCGCCGCACGGCTGGCGATGCCGGTGAAGCGCTCGCCGCCGTCATAGATCAATACATCGCCGGCGTTTAGGGTCACCCGGCCCGCATCGCCCGGGCCGTATGTGCTGGAGCTGATCACCCCGCCGCTGCGGATTTCGGCCTGCTCGCGAATGCTCACATCCACCGAACCGCCGGCGCCCGCGGCGCCCTCCACGGCGGCGCTCAGGATACCGGTGCGCAGTGCGGAGCCGCGCCCGTCGATGAACAACCGCCCGGCCTCCACCTGCACCGCGCCGGCATCGCCGGCGGACTTGGTCTCGCTGCCGATGCCGCCGCCGGCGGCGAGGCTCAGCGTTTGCGCCGCGCGCACCTCGATTTCGCCCGCATCACCCGCGGCCTGGCCCCAGGAGCGGCTGGCGATGCCGGTGCCGGCGCCTTGGGTGGCCCCGCGACCATCGATGTGAATCGCCTCGGCGGTGACCGCAACCCGGCCGGCGTCGCCCGCCCCCAGGGTGCTGCTGGAGACCGACCCGCCGCGCAGGATGCTCAACTCGCCGGCCGCCTCCACCGTGACCTGGCCCGCGTCGCCCGTGCTGCCGACATAGGCCTGGCTGTTCACCCCGGCGCCGGAGATGGAATCACCGCGGTCGATATGCAGGCTGTCGGCCTGCACCCAAACGCCCCCGGCGTTGCCCGCGCCCTCGGTGCGGGTGGAGATTAAACCGCCCTGCAGCAGTTCCGCCGCGCCGCCGACCGCGACCTCGATACGGCCGGCCGCGCCGCTGCTGCCGGCCGCCGCGCGATTGATCAGGCCGGTGAGTTCGGCCCCGCCGTCGCCTTCAATCCGCAACGCCCCGGCGTTCACGCTTAGGGATCCCGCCGGACCCTGGCCGTAGGTGCTGGAGGAGATCTGCCCGCGGTTCTCGACCGCCAGCAGCGCCTCGGTGCGAATTTGGATATCCCCCGCCGCCGCGCCGCCGCCGAGGGCCTCGGTGAAAATCCCGGTGAGCGCCTCCGGCGCCGCTTCAGCGCCGTCGATGTGCAAACTGCGGGCCTGCAACTCGACCCGCCCGGCTTGCTGGTCGTTGTAGCTGCTGGAGCTGATGACGCCGCCGCCGCGCACCACGGCCGAATCGTCGAGGCGAATCAGGACCTCGCCGGCCCGGCCGCCGCTCTCGGCGCGGGCGGCGCTGGAGACGCCGGTGGTCAGGACCGCGTCGCCGCCGTCGATTAGCAATGAATCGGCCTGGATTTCGATCCGACCGGCATTGCCGGCCGAGGCGGTCTCACTGCCGATGCCGCCGCCCTCCAACAACACGATGGCCCCGCCCGTCTGCACCAGCACATCGCCCGCATCACCGCCCTCGGGCCGCCAGGCGCGGCTGGCGATGCCGGTGCCCGCGCCTTGGGTGGCGCCGGCGCCGTCGATCAGCAGTTCGCCGGCGCTCACCCGCACCGGCCCGGCGGCCCCCGCACCTAGGCTGCTGCTGGCGATGGCCCCGCCCTGGAGGATCTGCAACCCGCCGCGGACGTCCACCGTCACCTCCCCCGCCGCGCCGCTGCTGCCGAGGTAGGCCTGGCTGTTGATGCCCGAGCCCGAGTGCGCATCGGCGCGGCGAATCAGCAAGGAATCGGCGCTAAAGCGCACCGGTCCGCCGGCGCCGGCGGCATCGGTGCGGCTGCTGATCAGGCCGCCCTCGACAATCTCGGCGCCGCCCGTCACATCGACCTGGATCGAACCGGCGTCTCCGCTGCTACCCGGCGCGGCATGGCTGATAATGCCGGTGCCCCGGCGGTCGCCATTGCCCCGCAGCAACAGCTCGCCCGCCTGCACCCGAACCTCGCCGCCATCGCCCGCGGCCCAGGTGCTGCTGGAGACCAAGCCGCCGTTGCGGACCTCCAAGCGGCCGTCCACCGTCAGCATGATTGTCCCGGCATCCCCGCCGCTGCCGCGGTTGGCCTGACTGGTGATCCCCGAGACCGGCGCCGCGGCCCCGCCGTCGATTAACACCGAACCCGCCTGCACCGTCACCGGGCCGGCGTCTCCGGCGCTATAGCTGCTGCTGGAGATCTTGGCCCCGCCGCTCAGCTCAATGGCCCCGCTCGCCGCCACCTGCACCGAGCCCGAACCCCCGCCGCCGCCATAGGCCCGGCTGGTGATGCCGGCCGCCTCCGCAGCGCCGCTTTGATCGATATGCACGCTGTCCGCCTGCACGGTTACGGCCCCGCCGTCGCCCGGGCCGCGGGAATCACTGGCCAGGCCGCCGTCCGGGGCGATCGTTAACACCCCGGCCCGCACCTCCAGCACCGGGGCGGCGCCACGGCCGTAGGCATCGCCCCCAATGCTGCTGTGCGGGTGCAAGACCAGCGCCTGCCCCACGCTCAGGCGAATCGGCGGCGCCGCGCCCGCGCCCTCGGCGTGGTGGACCAAGCGGCTATCGAAGGCCTCCAGGGTGCGGGCCGTGATCACGCTGCCGCCCGCGGCCGCCCGTGCGCCGGTGTTGCGGTTGAGCAGCTCGCTGTTGCGCCATTCCAGCGCCCCCGCGCCGAGACCGATGCGGCCGCCGCCGTCGCCGCTCACCGTCAATACCGAGTCTTCGATCAGCAGCGCGCCGGCGCCCGTCGGCTCGCCCGCCAACGGGATGCTGGCGGCCCCATCGCCAGCGGCACTGAGATGCAAGGCGCCGCGCTCGGCCCGCAAGTCGGCGCCGAGGATCCGCAGATCGGCCCCGGCCAGCGCCAGGGTCTGGCCCGGGGCCAGCGCGATCCCCGCGCCCCGCACCTCGGCCCCGCCCTCGCCGCCGAGAAACCCAAAGGCGGTGGGCGCGGCCAGGCTCAGGCTGCTGCCCGCGGCCTCGGGCTGGGCGGAAAAACGGGCGCCATCGGCAAACTCCAAACGCCCCGCCGCGGCCACGAACAGCGAGGCCGGCAGATCGGTCCGGGCCTCGGGGCCGAACAGCACGCCGGCCGGATTGATCAAATAGAGGTCGGCCCCGGGGATCTCGGAGCGCAACAGCCCGTGGATTTCCGAAACCTCGCCGCCGCTGACGCGACCAATCACCCGCTCCAGCCCGTCCGGCCCGCTAAATACCGCCGACTCGCCGGCCGCAATGGAAAACTCGGCGAAGCTATGAAACAGGTTGCCGCCGGCCTGGCGACCCAAGTCGTGCGAAACGGCGTAATCCGGCCCTGGCAGGGCGCGGGCCGGGCCCAGACTGCCATCGGTGGCGATGCCCGCAACCCCCGGCAGCGGCAGCAGCGCAAGCCAAAACCACCACGCATATCGATGCTCAAAGCCCATGCCTCAGCCTCCAAAAGAAAGAGCAGCCGCCTCGGCGCTCGGCAATCAACCCAACCAAGGGTCCAAAAAGGCCCTGTAGCATCGGCGGCATTGTGTTTATCCTATGCGGTCCGAATCCAAGACAGGCCCGCATTATGCCTCAATCCGTCGCCCCGCCCCATGCCTGCGTCTGGCGCAGCCCCGTGGGCCCGCTGGGCCTGCGCCTCCAAGGCGCGGCGCTTTGGGGCATCGATTTCCTGCCGCCGCAGACGCCGGGGCGTGCGCCGCAAGGCCCAGCGGGGCAGGCCGCCCTGGATGCCTTGCAGGCCTATTTCGCGGCCCCCGCCACCGCCTGTCCGGTCCCGCTGCGACCGACTGGCACGGCCTTCCAACAGCGGGTTTGGCGCGCCTTGCAACGCATCCCCTGCGGCGAGACCCGCACCTATGGCGGACTCGCGGCGCAGTTGCAGACCTCCGCCCGCGCGGTGGGCAACGCCTGTCGGGCCAATCCGCTGCCGATCCTAACCCCCTGTCATCGCGTCACCTCGGCGCAAGGCCCCGGCGGCTATGCCGGGGCCGTCGGCGGCAAGCGGCTGGCGACCAAGCTGTGGCTGCTGAGCCATGAGGGCGCGCCGCTGTGATCGATGACGACGACGCCGAACTGATTCGGCGCTTTTGCGACGCCCTGTGGCTGGAGCGCGGGCTCAGCGAGCATACCCTCAGCGCCTACCGGGGCGATTTGAGCCGCTTCGGGGCCTGGCTGGCCGAGGCCGGGCGCTGCGGTCTGTACCGGGCGCAACGGGAAGACCTGCTGGGGTTCCTGGCCCAGCAGGTGCGACTGGGCCGCAAGCCGCGCTCCACCGCCCGCACCCTGTCGGCGCTGCGCCAGTTCTATCGCCATGCGTTGCAGAACGGCCGCATCGACCACGACCCCAGCGCCCTGGTGGACGCCCCCAAGCTGGGCCGCCCGCTGCCCAAGGGCCTTAGCGAGCGCGAGGTGGAACGCCTGCTCGAGGCCCCGGACACCCTCGACCCCGAGGGCCTGCGCGACCGCGCCATGCTGGAGCTGCTGTACGCCTGCGGGCTGCGGGTGTCGGAGCTGGTGGGGCTGCGCCTGCACGAATTGAATTTGGCCCAAGGCGTGGTGCGCATCACCGGCAAGGGCGGCAAGGAACGCCTGGCGCCCCTGGGCGAGGAGGCCATTGAGTGGATCGGGCGTTTTCTGCAAGACGGCCGCACCGAACTCCTGGGCGCCCGCCAAAGCGATGCGGTGTTCCCCACCCGCCGCGGCGGGGCCATGACCCGCCAGGCCTTTTGGTATCGAATCAAGAAATACGCATTGGCCGCCGGGGTGAATGGCGAGATCTCGCCCCACACCCTGCGCCACGCCTTCGCCACCCACCTCCTAAACCACGGCGCCGACCTGCGGGTGGTGCAAATGCTGCTCGGCCACAGTGACCTCTCCACCACCCAAATCTACACCCATGTCGCGCGCGAACGGCTAAAGCAGTTGTTTCAGGCGCATCACCCGCGGGCCTGAGACCACCGGGCCTTATGACTCAGTACACCTCTCCAAGCCGAGTACGCCAGCGGAAACAACGCCATTTAGGAACGCAGCGGGCGCAGAGGACCGCAAAGGGCGCAGAGGGGGTTTTGCTTACCTCGTCACGGCGCTCCGGGCCGAGAGCGGGCTTTTGGACTGTATAACGCCAAGGCCGAACCGGGGACCAAGCCCCGCCCGCAATCCAGCATAAAAACCTTTGCGCCCTTTGCGCCCCTTCTTTGCGCCCTTTGCGTTATAATTTTCGTAGCTAGGCTTGGGCTTCGTTCGCACCGGCCAAAGCCTCGACCTCCCCGTTATTTCCGTTGCTTCGGCGCAGGGCTACGAGTACAGCCGGGTTTTCAGCAGGTGAGGTGCAGGGCGCCGACCACCGCGGCGGACTGGGCCTGAAGCTCTTGCAAACGGGCCACCGCGGCGGCGGTTTTGAGCACCTCTAGCTGAATGCCTTGCGCCTGGAGCATTTCGCGGGTGGCTGCGGGCACTTGCAAACGACCGAAATAGCCGCTGCCTACGACCAAGCGCTGCGGGCGCGAGGCCAGCACTTGGTCGAGATCCTCCGCCGCCAGGCGGTGGCCCTTGATCCGCCACCAGGGTCCGCTCACTCGGTCCGCATGTATAATCAGGTCGTGGTTGAACTGCCGGCCATCGATTACGATGCGGCCGAACCCATATTCTTGGATTTTCATGGAGAGCCCCCGTTAAGCTGTCAACCGAGCGATTGTTATTGATTTTATCAGGCGTATGGGGGCTGGGACTCGGCCGACTATGGGGCAGTTCACTTTACGGATTGAATTTCAGCATTCACCTGATGGCTTGATAGGCGTCTAACGCAAGCGCTCGACCCTCTTTGAGGCCGATGACGGGATTCGGGTAGCCGCCGGGCGGATGGGCGCCGCCCTTCCAGGGCTGGTGGATGCGGTCCGCCGGCAGCGCCCGCAACTCCGGGACCCAGGCCCGCAGGTAGCGCCCCTGCGGATCGAAACGCGTGCTTTGGGTCACCGGATTGAAGATGCGGAAATAGGGCGCCGCATCGGCCCCGCTGCCGGCCACCCACTGCCAGCCCATGCTGTTGTTGGCCAGGTCGGCATCCAGCAAGGTGTCCCAAAACCAATGCGCGCCCGCTTGCCATGGGATCAGCAGGTGTTTGGTCAGAAAAGAGGCGACGATCATGCGCACCCGATTGTGCATCCAGCCGGTGGCCCAGAGTTCGCGCATGCCGGCGTCCACAATCGGAATCCCGGTGCGCCCCTGCTGCCAGCGTTGCAGGTCGGCGGCGTAGTGGCTGCGCCAGGGGAACCCCTCGAATTTGGGGTTTAGCGGGCGATCCGTGGTGTGCGGGAAATGAAACAGCAGTTGATGGGCGAACTCGCGCCAATAGAGCTGGCGCAGGTAAGGGCCAGTCGCATCCGGGTCCTGCGGCTGCAGCGCGGCGACGACTTGGCGCGGCGACAGCTCGCCGAAGCGCAGGTGCGGCGAGAGGCGCGAGGTGCCCGCCTCCGCCGGCCAATCCCGCGCCGCCTCGTAGGCCGCCGCCGGGCCGGCGGCGAAGGCCGAGAGCCGCTGCAAGGCGCCAGCCTCGCCCGGCGCCCACTGGGCGTAAAAGCCGGCATCCCAGGGGATCTGCGGCAGCAGCCCGCACGCCTCCAGCCCCGCGGGGTTCACACCCCCCGGCAACGGCGGCAAGCGCTCCGGGGCCGGGCGGGGCGGCGCCGGCGGGGCGGCCTTCAGGCAGGCCTTCCAATAAGGCGTAAATACCTTGTACGGCGTGCCGTCGCCCTTGAGGGCCTGCCAGGGCTCGTTGAGCAAGGCGGCATTAAAGGACGCGACATCCAGGCCGTCTTCGTTAAAGCGCTGCCTGACCCGTTTATCCAGCTCGATCGATGCCGGCTCGTAACGCCGGTTCCAATACAGGCCGCCGGCGGCGAAGCGCTGCACCAAGTCGGCCAGCAGCGCCTCGGTGTCGCCCTCAAGCACCAATAGCCCGCAGCCCGCCGCCCGCAGCCCATCGTCCAAGGCCTTGAGGCTATGGTGCAACCACCAGCGGCTGGCCGCCCCCATGGGCCAAGCGCCGGCGGCGGCCGGGTCCAGGATATACACCGGCAACAGCGCCCCGCCGTGCCCGGCGGCATGCGCCAAGGCGGGGTTGTCCGTTAGCCGGAGGTCGTTGCGGAACCAGAGGATGCTAACCATAGGGTTTAGGATCACCGCCCCCGAGATTGCCAAAGTATGAAATCGACCTTTTTGAGATCAGTCATTTTGTAATAGCCTGAAACCTTTTCATTAAATCGGTTGACGCAGCGCACACCCGCCGCACTGCCCAGGAACCCTTGGTGCCGCCGCTGGATGGAATCGTATGCGGCCTTTGCATCCTCGAAGCGGGACGGGCTCGCGTATGCGGGGGCCTTATGCCCGGTATTCTTCAGCACCCAGGTATCCCAAACCGGTGCATGCGGGTCCAGGGTGGAAACGAGCTTGGAACAGAACGATGGCTCATAGCGACCGGTCAGCGCCCGCATCTCGTCCAGCACGCTGGCGAACGAGGCCCTGGCGCTCTTGCCGCGCTCCAGGATTCCGTAGTAGGCCGCATACCATTCTGGCGAGCGCTGCCGGACCCGGTAAAAGGCATTATACTTCCGCTGAAAATCCGCCCCCGCCGAGACATCCGCTTGGGGGAGCATCGCCATAATCTCCAGGTATTGACCGATGCCCCGCCTTGCCTGCTCTATCGCATGATCGATTTCTTCCCGGTCCATGCAACACCCGGCCTTGGTCATCCATCCGGCCAATACCCTTAAATAAGTGCGTTATATAGGTCGCGTTGGCGCGTAGAATCAACCGCTTACGGCGGCGCGTTCGTCCTGAGCGGCCTAAGGTGGCCGGAACGATGATCAAGGCCCAACACCCCGCATAACGCTGGGTATAATTCGGTATAAATGGCATAAAAAACACCGCTAAGAGGTCCGATCAAAATGACTGAATCGCCTGTCCAGGAGCCCGGTTCCAGCGATCCTAGTCGTTTTTTGTTAGGGCCTCTAAGGGCCTTTTTTATGCTTCGTGTCCCGGGTCTCGCCGTGGCATAGGGAATAATAGCGGGTTTTGGCCGGGGCGTGGGAGACGATGCCGGAGATTAGGATCACCAGGATGAACACAGGGCCGGCGGTTTGGGGGAAGATCGGAATCAGCCCCAGCAACAGCAGCTTGAGCAGGATGGCCGCGCCGCGCACCTGACACAGCCAAATCGCGCTCGACCACAGGGCAATGAGGACCAAGGCCGCGCCGGACAGGGTGGTGAGCCAGAAGTAGCCGGCCCATTGGGCATAGGCCAGGCCATGCAGATAGCCGCCGGCCATGCCGGCCATGCCGACCAAATGCAGGGTTCGCAACAGGATGTTGGCCCAACGCTGGCCTTTGAAGCTGCGGGATTTGGCGGGAAATAAAAGCTCTTTCATCGATGGGGCCTGTTTTGCTGACAAAGGGTTAGCAGAATCAAAATTCATGCCAGCCGGAAGCCTCGTGCTGGTGCGCCACTGAGAGCACCGCTTCAAGTCGGGGCGACACCGCCGACAGGGCCTCTAGGGCCAAGCCCGGGGTGTTGTTCTTTGCGCTCAAATGGCCCGCCACTAGGTGTTGCAGCCGCGCATGGTCCAGGCGCGCGAGCAGGGCCGCGGCCTGGGGGTTGGAGAGGTGACCGTATTCGCCGCCCACGCGCCGCTGCAAGCGCGGGGGATAGGGGCCATTGGCGAGCATTTGCGGGCAGTGGTTGCATTCGAGGAACAAGGCGTCGCAGGCGAGCAGGGATTGCAGGATGTGCGGGGTCTCGGCGCCGCTGTCGGTGAGTACGCCGAGGCGGCGGCCCGCGTGCTCGAACACGAATTGCACCGGCTCGCCGGCGTCATGGGGGATTGGAAACGGGTGGATTGCCAGGTCGCCGACGCGAAACGCACCGTGATGGGGCGTAATGAGGTGCAGGTGGGGGATTTCGCCCAGGCGAGGCGCGCCCCGCCGCCAGGTGCCGGCGGTGGTCCAGACCGGGATGCGATAGCGCCGCGCCAGGGCGCCTGCGCCGCGCAGGTGGTCTTGATGTTCATGGGTGATCAGCAGCGCGTCCAGCGTGGCCGCATCGGCGCCGCGGGCGGCCAGCCTGCGCTCCAGCTCGCGCAGGGCCAAGCCGCAGTCGAGCAACAGGCGGGTGTTCGCGGCCTCCACCAAGAGGGCATTGCCGCGGCTGCCGCTGGCGAGGGACAGGAAACGCATTAGGCAGGGGGCCGGCGGTCGGCGGCCGCGCCCCGTTTGAGCGGGCCGAGGGCGCGGTCGGCGTGGCGGGTAGTCGGTCGCGTCGGCATGCGCCGAGGCCACGGCAGCGGTGTGATCGGAGGTTGCGGCTTCAGCCGGGCCGGTCTCGACCGCGGCCCGCCTAAGGCCTCAACCTCGCGCTGTTTCCCAGCGCGCAATCTAGTACGCCTGCACGTCAATAACGGAAACAACGACTCTTGGTAACGCAGAGGCGCAGAGGATCGCAGAGGGCGCTGAGGAATATTGGCTAATGGGTTCGGTAGCCGTTGGCGATTGCTTGATCACTGCTTCAGCCCTCTTCGTTGCACCAAGGGTTCCCTCCCCGTTCCCTCCCCGCTGGGGGAGGGACAGGGAGGGAGACTCGGGTGAACTCATAGGCTTGCGCTCTTGTCACCGCAGCCATCCCCCCCGACCGCCTGCAGGGGGAGATGAGCGCCGAGCGGGTTCAGCATCCCCAGCCATTCGGCGGCGTACGCAAACCGTCTGCGGTTTGGCTGCGTTTTTGCGGCCCTGGAAAACGCGTGTTCAGCTTTTAACCGAAACCCTCTCTGCGCGCTGTGCGGTTCTGCGCGCGCCCTGGGTCCCGAAAGCCCATGGGAACGGTTGCTTTCGATACTTAGGCGCAACCGCACTACCGCAACTGTTCGTGGATGAGGGTCAAAATGCGCTCGGCGGTGTCGCCGTTGCGCGGCTCGCCGTCTTCGTTGCGCACCGCAATGCGGGTGACGCCGGCCTGTTCGCTGAGCTTGACCTGATAGCGCCCGTCCTGGTCGATGTCCTTACGGTCGCGCCAAAAGGCGAGGCTGGCCAGAAAGCCCGAATCGTCGTCCTTCATCGGATCGTCGTAACGCACATAGTAGATGCGCTGCACGCGGTCGCGGTCCTCCACCGCGAAGCCTACGCGGTCCAGGGCCACGCCGGTGAGCCGCCAGGTGCGCTCCAGGTCTTCGGACACGGTGATGTAGAGATCGCCCCCGCCCTGGTGCAGGCGCGCCCGCTGGCGCTCTTCGCCCGACCCGGCCAGGCTCCGCTTGGCGCGCTCTTCGGCCACCCCGAGGTAGACCATCAGGCGGCGCAGCATCTCGGCTTCGAGCTGCGGATCGGGCTCGCGCGGGACCCAG
Source organism: Gammaproteobacteria bacterium (assembly GCA_011389885.1). Lineage (GTDB taxonomy): Bacteria > Pseudomonadota > Gammaproteobacteria > Chromatiales > Chromatiaceae > JABBTK01. The sequence goes on from JAABTK010000056.1 coordinate 23,159, forward strand.
ACCATTTGCTCGGTCGCGCCGGCGGCGCCGCGGGTGACATCTTCCTGCATGCCGCGCTGGGTCAGGTAAAGCTCGGTGGCGCCCGTCATCGGGCCGCGCTCCAGGCGCACCCGGAATTGATCACGGGTGGAGCTGGAATACAGGCCATCGAACACGCCGCGAATGGTGTTGGTCAGGAAATCGCTTTCAATATTGGCGCGATTTTCGATCCAGTCGGTGACCATTACACCCATCACCGGATCCTGCTCCACCAGCAGGATGCCGTTCTCCTGCCAGAAGGCGGCGACCTTGGGCCATACCGCCTCGGCCGGGGCCTCGATCAACAGCCAGCGTTGATCGCCGTCGCGCTGCAGCTGCACGTTTTCCACCTGCGGCAGGATGGGCTTTTTTTCGACCCCGCCGGTGTTGCGGCGGGCGCCGCCGCCCATGACCTCGGAATAGGTGGCGCTCACCGAGCCGCCCTCGGGGATGGCCAGTGCATCGCCCACCGAGTGACTGCGGGTCAAGTCCGGCGGAAGCTCCAGGTTGCGCTCCAGGTTCTTGGATTTTTTGTACTCGAACCGACGATCCGACAACAGATCGTCATCCTTCTTGTCGGCGCTGCCGCAGCCTGTGATCAGGATGGCCAGCATGGAAAGCAGGATTAGAGCGAATGGGGTTCGCATGGAATAGGGTCCTCAGTGGGAATCGATTACGCCGGCCTGCCGCATGGACTGCCGCAAGGCCTCGTGGTATGGAGCGGAGAGCGGCGTCAGCGGCAAGCGGATACCGCGCGGGATGCGGCCCATTTCGGCCAAGGCCCATTTCACCGGGATCGGGTTGGCCTCCAGGAACAGATCGCGGTGCAGGCCGGCCAGCGGCGCGTCCAGCGCCTCGGCGCGGGCGCGGTCAGCCGCCAGCGCCGCCTCGCACATGGCGGCGAAGGCCCGCGGGGCCACATTGGCCGTTACCGAGATCACCCCGTCGCCGCCGGCGAGCAGGAATTCCCGCGCGGTGGCGTCGTCGCCGCTGATGAGTGAAAACCCGGCCCCGCAGCCGGCGCGCAATACGGCCACGCGCGCGATGTCGGCGGTGGCCTCCTTGATGCCGACGATGTTGTCGATCTGCGCCAAGCGGATCGCCGTCTCGGGCTGCATGTCGCAGGCGGTGCGGCCGGGCACGTTGTACAACAGCTGCGGGATGTCCACCGTCTCGGCCACCTTTTTGTGGTGCAAATAGAGGCCTTCCTGGGTGGGCTTGTTGTAGTAGGGCGTCACCAGCAGACAGGCGTCGGCCCCGGCCTCTTTGGCGCAGCGGGTCAGGGTGATGGCCTCGGTGGTGGAGTTGGCGCCGGTGCCGGCCAGCACCGGCACCCGACCGGCGGCGAAATCAATGATGCGCTTGATGACGCGGCAGTGCTCCTCCTCATCCAGGGTGGCGGATTCGCCGGTGGTGCCCACCGCGACGATGCCTTTGGTCCCCTGCTCGATATGCCACTCGATGAGCAGCCGCAAGCTCTCCTCATCGACGCTGTCGTCCTCCCGCATGGGAGTGACCAGGGCCGCCATGCTGCCTCGAAACATCAACAAGCTCCTCAACGAACGAATAAAACCGCGATTCTAGCCGCTCGGGCGAACCAGCGGCAAGGGCCGAATGGCGAACGCCGCCGGCGATCCGCCTCAAGTGAGGCGGTTGCCGCAACGCCCATGGCGGGTGTAAGGCGCACCGAGGCGGCCTATTCTTTGGCGGAAACCCCCTTAGCTTTCCAACCTTTCCGCCACCAGCGCCAACAACCGCTCGGTGGCGCCCCGATTGGCCTCCACCGCCCGGCGTCCGTTTTCGCCGAAACCGGTGCGTTCGCTGGCATCGCCCAACCAACGAACCGCGGTGCGGTACAGGCCATCGGCGTCCTGCACCTGCACCGCGGCCTGCTTTTCCAGCAGCAGGCGGGCGATCACCGGGAAGTTGAACATATAGGGACCAAACACCACTGGCACGCCCAGGGCCGCAGGCTCCAGAATGTTATGCCCGCCGTTGGGCGCCAGGCTGCCGCCGACGAAGGCCAGATCGGCGACGGCCAAGAACAAGGTCAGCTCGCCGATGGTATCTAGCAGATAGACCTGCGTATCGGCCTCCGCCGCTTGCGCCGCGGTGCGCCTTTGGGTCTCCAGGCCGGCCCGCCGGCACAGGGCCGCCACCCGCTCGCCGCGGTCCGGGTGCCGGGGGGCGAGCACCAGCAGCGCGTCCGGGTATTGCTTGAGGATACGCCGATGCACCGCCAGCAGGGGCTCCTCCTCGCCCTCGTGGGTGGAGGCGGCGATCCAGATCGGGCGGTGATTCCAGCGCACGCTCAGGGCCTCGGCCCGCTCACGCAGGCTGGCGGCGACGCCGAGGTCGAACTTGATGCTGCCGGTGACCCGAATGCGCTCCGGTCTGGCCCCCAGGGCGCGAAAGCGCTCCGCGTCCGCCTCCGCCTGGGCCGCCACCAGACCGATGCGGCGGAATGTTCGGCGGGTGAAGCGCGGAAAGCGCGCATAACCCTGGGCCGAGCGCTCCGAGAGACGGGCGTTGGCCAGCAGGGTGACGACGCCCCGGGCCTCACAGGCCCGCAGCAAATTGGGCCAAATCTCGGTCTCCATCATCACCAATAGCCGCGGCCGGGCGGAATCCAGGAAACCCTGCACGGAAAAGGGCAGGTCATAAGGGAAGTAGTAGTGATGAACCTGATCGCCAAACAGATCCCCCACCTGGCGCGAGCCGGTGGGCGTGGTGGTGGTGAGGATTAGCGGCAAATCGGGATAACGACTCAGCAACTGCTTGACCAAAGGCGCGGCCGCCTGGGTCTCCCCCACCGACACCGCGTGCAGCCAAAGCCCGCCGGGCGGCGGCGGCGCGATGCGACCAAAGCGCTCGCCCAGGCGCCTGCGGTAGCCGGGCAGGCGCAAACTGCGCCAAACCAGCCGAAACAGCACGAACGGCAACGCGAGATAAAGGAGCAGGGTGTATATGGCGTTCATGCAGGGCTCCAACCAACAGCGAACAGGTAAAGGATCGGCGTCACCGGACCGACACATACCTCCCCAACCAATTGATCCGGTATTCGTAATCCAGGCCATTGCGGTTAGCGTTAAGCCCGAAGGTGTAGATGAAATGGGTGGAATAAGGCTCACTCAAACCGTTAATCACCACCATATATCGATCGTCCGCCAAGCGTCCCGCATAATCGCCAACCGGCGGTCCGTCCTGGTCATAGAGTTGGATCCGAAAGGGCTCCAGATTCGAGCAACCCCAAAGGTCCGCTTTAAAAATGAGAAAATTTTGCCAGGTGGCGGCGGTGCATTCCCAGTCGTGTTGCTGCTTGGGCTCGAACAACGGGCTGTCTTCTCCATTGCGCAGCGCAGCGGCCAGCGCCCCGGCCCGCCGCACCGCGGAGCGCTGCCGGTCGTCGGTCGCTTCACCTTCCCAGGCCACGAGCGCCTCTTGGTCAAGGCCGAAAAAACGATAAAAATATTCGGTAAAGTCCGGATTTTTATACGGCATTTCCCAGCGATGCGCGGGCGATGGCAGGCGCCTCAGCACCAGCGGTTCGTCCCTGGCCTCCGCCCCTGCGCTAGCGAATGCGCGGACCTTCGCCTCCATCGCCGCTCCCGCGGCCTGATTCTTCTGATAACCCTGATAGATCGCCCAGCTATTGGGGACCCCGAACCCCAACAGCAATAGGGCGCCGGCCGCCAGCGCCAAGCCGCCCCGCTTTAGACCAGCCAACGAGAGCTTAAACAGCATCAACGCATAGGCCCCGATAATCAATAACTGCGGCAACAGCACCCGTGGTCCGAGACCAGGCAACAGCAACGGAACCCCCTGCATCACGCATAGCAAGAGCATTAACGCAAAGAGATCGGGGCGGTTTTCACGCACCAACATCAGCACCGCGAACCCCAACAAAACGACTGCATACAACCCCAGCCAGACCCACTGCAACACCGCCCCCGGGGTCCACTGGGTTAACATCAAGTACCCCAGCACCAAGCCCCCGAGCAACAGCACACCCGCATAACGCACCCGCTGGTCAAGGTTGGAGCGGAGGCCGATATAGGACGCCATCGCCAACAATAACGCAAGGATAATCACCTGAAAGATCGCGTCGTAAAAATAGCGCGCGGCTAGCTGGCTGTAGTTGTTGTGGAGCGAAGCAAGCACCCGTTGACCGGCCGAATCCTCTCCCAATCGGACCGCATTGCCCGGCGCCGACAGGATGCTCAAAAACGCAGCAATGGCGATTATAACGCCAATGATCAACCACACCGGGATTTTGCGTCTTTTAAGGAGAAGGAAGGCCACCCGACCGCCCACGGCCATTAGGGTATAGAGGGCGATCATCTCATGCGAAGAGGCCGTTAATGCGATTAGCGCCAGCGTCAACACAACCCCGGCCGTGTGCCGAACCGGGGGCTCTCGCCAAACCAGGAAGAACACGCCGAGCAATAGCGCCGAAGGCCAAATATAATTCAGCGTGCCGGTGATCCAAAAGAACCCAATCACATAGTAGGGGGAAGGAAAATTCAACAACAGACCCAGCCACAGCAAAAATAGCCACACATCGCGCAGCCCCGGGGCGTCTCGGGCCGGGTTGGCGGCCCAGACCGCAAGCCACGGGAAAGCAAACAAAACAGCGCCGGAGATGAACATCCCCAGCGGGTAATGGTCGCCCAACAAACCGATCAAAAAATGCACCCAAAGGCGCCCATTGGTGGTTTGGTAGTGCTCCCTGAGAAACTCGAAGGCCCCCAGATCCGCAAGCTTGACCGCATACTCCCAGTCATGCGAATACGGAATCGCCCCCGCAGAAAACAGGAAAAAAAACGCCCAACCCACCAGGAAAGGCGTAAACCTGTACCACACACCGGATCCGGAACCGAATAATCCGGCAACACCAACCATTGCAGCGGTCGCCATAGAAAAATGCCAAAAAAAGGGGTTCAAATCGGGCGCTCGACGCCCAGGCGCCATTTACGCCAGAAAGCCGGCGGATCGGCAGACCAGCCAATGCGGCCAAGTATCCCGCCCTTTCTGTGGCTTAGTCAAGGGGCGTTGCGGCGCAATCCGGGGTGACCCAGGCCCGCAAGGGCGGCCCAATGCACGCCTCGGCAGCGTGCGCCGTGACCCACAAAAAAGCCCGGCCAAGCCGGGCTTTTTGCGTGCGCTTGCGGAGTCGCGATCAGCCGTTGAAATGGCTGGCCACGGAGTCCCAATTCACCAGCTTCCAGATCGCTTCGAGATACTTGGGGCGGGCGTTGCGGTAGTCGATGTAGTAGGCATGCTCCCACACATCCACCGTAAGCAGCGGGTTTTTGCCGTCGGTCATCGGGTTGGCGGCGTTGGAGGTGTTTACGATCTCCAGGCTACCGTCGCCGTTCTGCACCAGCCAGGTCCAGCCGGAGCCGAAGTTGGTGGCGGCGGACTTGGCGAACTGCTCCTTGAAGGCGTCGAAGGAGCCAAAGCCCTTGTCGATGGCCGCGGCCAGGGCGCCGCTCGGGGCGCCGCTGCCGTTCGGGGTCAGGCCGTTCCAATAGAAGGTGTGGTTCCAGACCTGGGCGGCGTTATTGAAAATGCCCCCGGAGGACTTCATCACGATCTCTTCCAACGGCATTTGGGCGAATTCCGAGCCCTCCACCAGGTTATTGAGGTTGTTGACGTAGGTCTGGTGGTGCTTGCCGTAGTGGTATTCGATGGTCTCTTGCGAGATCACGGGTTCCAGCGCGTTCTGTTCGTAGGGCAGTGCGGGAAGTTCGTGTGCCATGGTGAGGATCTCCTTCGAGTTTGACAGCGGGTTGATAATTTCCGAGCTTGGCTCTCGGTTAATTTCGACTGATTCTAAAACGATTCGGGGCCTAGTGCAAGGCGGGCCGACACCTGGAAGAGGTGCGTCCCCGAGACCGAAATTCAAGCCCGCCGGGCGGGATTTTCGACTATCATTGCCCAATCATCCACGGAGTCTTGCGCAAAATCATGAACCCCATCGAACTCAGCATCTTTTCCAGCCGCCTGACGGCGATTTGCGACGAAATGGGGGCCGTGCTGCGAAACGCGGCCTTTTCGCCCAACATCCGCGACCGCCTGGATTTCTCCTGCGCGGTGTTCGACGCCACGGGCGAGCTTTGCGCCCAGGCCGCGCACATCCCGGTGCATTTGGGCAGCATGGCCTATGCGATGCGGGAGATTGTGGCGGGCCTGGGGTGGCAGTCGCAGGACATGCTGATTTTGAACGACCCCTTCCTCGGCGGCACCCACCTGCCCGACGTGACCTTGATCGCGCCGGTGTTCCTAGAGCAGCGCCTGATGGGCTTTGTGGTGAACCGGGCCCACCATGCCGACATCGGCGCCTCCACCCCGGGGTCCATGCCGCTGTCCACCCGCCTTGACGAGGAGGGCCTGGTGATCGAGCCGACCTTTATCTATAAGGAGGGCATCCCGCAGGAGGCGGTGCTGCGCCGCTTGCAGGACAATGCACGAGACCCCGAGGAGTCCCGCGGGGACATTGCGGCCCAGGTCAGCGCCAACCAGACCGGGGCGCGACGACTGCACGCGCTGATTCGCGACTTGAGCCCGCAGGCCTATGCCGCCGGGCTCGATGCGCTCAACGAATACGGCGAGACTATGGCCCGGCAGGCCCTAGAGACGATCCCGAACGGACGCTATGCCTTCGGGGATCAAATGGAATCGGACGGCCAAGGGGCCGAGGATCTGCCGATTCAGCTGGAAATCACCGTCAATGACGGCGAAATCGCGGTGGATTTCGGTGCGACCGCGCATCAAACCCGGGGCAACATCAACTGCCCCTTGTCGGTGGCCGCCGCGGCGGTGTTTTACGTCTTCCGCTGCTTGATGCCGGCGCAAACGCCCGCCTGCGCCGGGGTTTTTCGCCCCATTCGGCTGCATGCCCCGCCTGGCTCTCTGCTTAACGCCCGCCCGCCGGCGGCGGTGGCGGCGGGCAACGTCGAGACCAGTCAGCGGGTGGTGGATGCGGTCTGCGGCGCCCTCGCCCAAGCCCTGCCCGGGCGCATTCCGGCCGCCAGCCAAGGCACCATGAACAACCTCGCCATGGGGGCCGACGGCTTCGGCCGCCGCTGGGATTACTACGAAACCATGGGCGGCGGCGTGGGCGCGGGGCCGCACGGACCCGGGTTGTCGGCGGTGCAATCGCACATGACCAACACCCTGAACACCCCCATCGAGGTCCTGGAATCGCGCTTTCCGTTGCGCATCACCCGCTACGCGGTGCGCTGGGGTTCCGGCGGCGCCGGCCGCCATCGGGGCGGCGACGGTTTGATTCGCGAACTCCACTTCCTGGCCCCGGCCCAAGCCACCCTGCTCACCGAGCGCCGCAAGCAAGGCCCCTGGGGCCTGGCCGGCGGGGCGGCCGGAGAGCCCGGCATCAACACCCTGAACGGCCGTCCGCTGGCGGCCAAGGTTCAGTTGCACCTGGAGGCCGGGGATCGCCTGCTGATACAGACCCCGGGCGGGGGCGGCTGGGGGGCGCCAGAATAACGGTGGTTAGGCACGCAGCGGTCCGCCGGGGGCGCTGAGGGTTTCTGGTTAACCCTTTGTCCAGCCGTTGGCCGTGGGGCAATGAGCGCCCCCCCCCTTCACCAAACGAAGGGCTGCCTCCACCCGCCGGGGGCGGGCCAGAGAGGGGCCTGCGGTGGACCCATGGCCTTTGCCCTCGCCGCAGCCCCCCCCGGGCCGTCCTAAGGGAAGGGGCAGATGGTTGCTGGCGGTTTGCTGAGTGCTCGCCCCGCTATAGGCCCAACCGCTCGCCTGCATAGGCTTAGGCCCCTCTTTGCCGCGGCCCGCCCCTAGCGGCGCCCTTTCCGAGCGGGAGGGGGGCGACGAGCCGTCACCGGCCCGGCGGTCGCCCGCCGCCCCGCCCTTTCGCTGCTTTATTTTTTCATTCAATCACTTAGGACTCCCCACCCGCACCCCGAAAGCCCACCCCGAGCCCCGAGACCAAGCAAAAGAAACGTGCAATAACAGGTAGTTATCGATTTTTCCTATAAACTGCTTGACACGAAGCCAGTTCAGAACTAACCTGAGGGAAACATCGTAACCGATTGCCTTGCAACGGAAATGGCGTCCACCTGCTCGTAACGCCTAAGGGGAAAAACCAATGACCAACCAACGCACAATGAAGAAGACAGCCCTTGCCGTGGCGATTGCCGCCGCGATCAGCGTATCACCGGCCTTTGCCTACACGGCTGGAGATGACAGCCCGGATTCTTTCGAAAACTACGACCCGTCGAACCCGGACGCCTTGCCGGAATATTATACAGGCCATGGGGGTAAGGACGGGTATGATCTCAACGGTTTCGCCGCAACCGGCAACGCGATTAACTCAAACTATCAGGACATCTCCACCAATACGGCGAATATCGGCGAACTCACCAACACGGTGGGCAGTGATTTGACCGACATTCGCTCCGCTGTATCCGCCAACAGCACGAATATCAACACAAACTCCGGTGCGATCAGCACCAACAGCGAGAACATCACCAACAATACCACAACATTGACATCAACCGGGGCGATATCGCCACCAACTCCGGTGCGATCAGCACCAACAGCGAGAACATCACCAACAATACCACAGAAATCAGTGTCAACCGGTCTGATATCGGAGTCAATAGCCAAGCAACGGCGTCGAATTCCCTCAACATTGAAGGCAACTCGACCAGCATCAGCATCAATCAGGGCAATATCAGCACCAACAGTGGGGATATCAGCACCAACAGCTCGAATATCGCCAGCAACATCATCGAGATCAGCGTCAATCGGTCGAACATCAGCACCAACAGCTCGAATATCAACACCAACAGTGCCAACAT
>JAABTK010000057.1 GCA_011389885.1 Gammaproteobacteria bacterium
CGACCAAGCTCAAGCACGGTCCAGCTTAAAGGCAAACGACATCCTATTTTCAATTGCAGGAACTATTGGCCGAACTGCAATTGTCCGAGATCGCGACTTGCCCGCCAACACGAACCAGGCGCTTGCGATCATTACTTGCGAAATCGAGGCGATTTACCCTCCGTATTTGGAACACCTGTTGAAGTCGCACGTTGCCGCTGAAACCGTTGGCCGAGCGCGCGGCGGAGCAATGAACAACATTTCTCTGGCTGACTTAAAAGAAACGACTGTCCCGCTACCCCCGCTAAACGAACAACGCCGCATCGTGGAGAAGATCGAGGCGATGTTCGACGAGATCGACAAGGGGGTCGAGAGCCTGCAAACGGCGCGCACCACCCTCGGCCTCTACCGCCAGTCCCTGCTGAAATCCGCCTTCGAAGGCCGCCTCACCGCCGACTGGCGCGCGCAGAACGCGGACAAACTGGAAGCCCCCGAAACCCTTCTCGCCCGCATCCAGAAAGAACGCAACACCCGCTACAAAGCCGCCCTCGACGCCTGGCAAGACGCCCTCGCCCAGTGGCGGGCCGATGGCGAGCAAGGCAGGAAACCCACGAAGCCGAAGCGGCCTAAAGATTTCATTGGCACGGCCAAGATCCCATCCGGGGTGACGGTGCCGGTCCCAGCAGAATGGCTCACCCTTCCTATGTCCGATCTTGGGCAAACAACAGGTGGCCTGACAAAGAACCAGAAGCGAAATGCCCTTCCTCTCAAGGCCAAGTACCTGCGCGTGGCCAACGTCTATTCAAACCGGCTCGAACTCGACGAGATCATGGAGATCGGCGTCACGGAAGAAGAGCTGTTCAAGACCAGCCTTGTCACCGGAGACCTGCTGTTTGTGGAGGGCAACGGGTCCATCGAGCAGATTGGGCGGGTCGCAATCTGGGATGGCAGCATTCCGAACATGACCCACCAAAACCACCTCATCCGTTTTAGCGCAGATGGTATCCTGTCCTCGCGTTTCGCACTCTACTTCATGATGTCGCCAGTTGGCCGAAAGCTAATCGAAGCGCAGGCAAGCTCGACCTCCGGTCTCCACACGCTGAGTATCTCCAAGATCGAAGGACTTCCCGTCCCAGTCCGTTCTCCTGCCGAACAAGCCGAAATCGTCCGCATCCTCGACGAAAAACTCGAAGCCGCCGACGCGCTCGAGGCCGAGATCGACGCCGCCCTCACCCGCGCCGACGCCCTGCGCCAATCCATCCTAAAGAAGGCCTTCTCCGGCCGACTGGTCCCCCAGGACCCCGCCGACGAACCTGCCGCCGCCCTGCTGGAACGCATCAAGGCCGACCGCGCCAAGGCCCCAAAGGCCACCCGCAAGCGCAAGGCCCCGGCGTGACCTGCTATCATCTTGACATTTTGCTGTCATTGCCGCCATATTTACATTTTGACAGCACACCCAAAGGACCCGCCCCATGCCCACCATGACCGTCAGAAACCTGCCCGAGGACGTGCATCGCCGCATCCGCCTTTATGCCGCCGAGCATGGGCTGAGCGCCGAGGCCGCCGCGCGCCGCCTGCTGGACGAGGCGACCCGCCCGGCAGAACGCCTTGGCGATGTCGTCACCGCTTTTGCGCAGCAGCGCGCCGCCGATTACCCGGATGTGCTGCGCGACCGCACTCCCATCGAGCCCGCCGATTTCTCGTGATCGTCCTCGACACCAACGTGATCTCGGAACCCATGCGCAGCCGCCCTGACGCCGCTGTCGTGGCGTGGCTGAACGGGCAGTCCGACACCGCGCTGTTCACCACCAGCGTGACGGTGATGGAATTGCGCTTCGGCCTAGAACGCCTGCCCGAGGGCAAGCGCAAAGCGGACCTGTGGGAGGTGCTGGATTTCACCCTGTCCCGCCTTGTCGGCCCGCGCACCCTGCCCTTCGACGTGCCCGCCGCGACCGAGGCCGCCCGCATCGCCGCGGCAGCCGAGGCCGCCGGCGCCCCAATCGGACAGGCTGACGCCCAGATCGCCGCGATCGCCCGCAGCCACGGCTTTGCCATTGCCACCCGTGATACCGCCCCGTTTCGCAGCGCCGGTTTGACCCTCATCAACCCATGGGAATTCGCATGAACACCGCCCCCATCGTCTCCAAGGTCTGGAGCTTTTGCACCACGTTGCGCGACGACGGCGTGGGCTATGGCGACTATCTGGAGCAACTGACCTACCTCATCTTCCTCAAGATGGCCGACGAATACGCCAAGCCGCCGTACAACCGCGACGTGGGCATTCCCAAGGGGTTTGACTGGACCAGCCTCACCACCCGCCGCGGGGCCGAGCTTGAGGTGCATTACGTCACCCTGCTGCGCAGGCTGGGCGAGCAAAAAGGCATGCTCGGCCAGATCTTCACCAAGGCGCAAAACAAGATCACCGACCCGGCCAAGCTGTTTCGCCTAATCGACATGGTGGACGGCACCAAGTGGGTCACGCTGGGTGCGGATGTGAAGGGCGACATCTACGAGGGGCTGTTGGAGCGCAACGCCGAGGATACCAAATCCGGCGCCGGCCAGTATTTCACCCCGCGCGCGCTAATTCGCGCCATGGTCGAGTGCGTCCGCCCCCAGCCCGGCAAGACCATCGCCGACCCGGCCTGCGGCACCGGCGGGTTCTTCCTCGCCGCCCACGACTTTCTGACCGAGCCGGGTAATTTCGCCCTCGACAAGGATCAAAAGACCTTTCTTAAGCACTCGACCTTCTTCGGCCACGAAATCGTTGCGGGCACCCGGCGGCTCTGTTTAATGAATATGTTCCTGCACGGTATTGGTGAAATGACCGGCGAAAGCCGGGTATCGCCCGCCGATGCGCTCATCTCACCGCCCGCCGAGACCTTCGATTATGTCTTGGCGAACCCGCCGTTCGGCAAGAAAAGCTCCATGAGTTTCACCAATACCGAAGGCGAACAGGAAAAGGACGACCTGACCTACAACCGACAGGATTTCTGGGCGACCACCTCGAACAAGCAGTTAAACTTTGTGCAGCATATTCGCACCCTGCTGAAGACCACCGGACGCGCCGCCGTGGTCGTGCCCGATAACGTGCTATTCGAGGGCGGCGCCGGCGAAACGATTCGGCGCAAGCTGTTGCAGACCACCGACCTGCACACCATCCTGCGATTACCCACCGGGATCTTCTACGCCCAGGGCGTAAAGGCGAATGTAATCTTTTTCGACAACCGAGCCGCCAGCCCCGATCCGCAAACCGCCCGGGTGTGGTTCTATGATTACCGAACCAATGTGCATCATACGCTCAAGCAAAAACCGCTCACCTATGCGCACCTGGAGGGGTTCGTCGCCTGCTACAACCCCGGCAACCGGCACGAACGCCAACCAACCTGGAGCGAAAAAACCCCGGACGGTCGCTGGCGGGCGTTTGATCGAGACGAACTGTTGGCACGCGACAAGGCCAGCCTGGACCTCTTCTGGCTCCGCGACGCCTCAATGACCGACCTGGAAAACCTCCCGGAACCCGAAATCCTGGCCGAAGAGATCATGGAAAACCTGCGCTCAGCACTCGCCAGCTTCGAGGCCGTAAGCGCGTAGGATGGGCAAAGGCGCTCCCCCGGTCATTTGTTTTGGTCGCGATCTATCAGCGCCGTGCCCATCACAGGCGTCTCCTAATGGGCACGGCGCTGAAGGGTTGGCGGATCTTTGAGGTTTTGCGGTAGCGCCTTTGCCCATCCGGCCCTCTGGGTCCATCGGTGTTGCTCTGTGGTGCAGCTCAGGAGGCGCTTGATGGGCTTGCGCCGTGCCTTGACAGCGACTCTGGCGCGGAGGATACTTTGGCTTAGGCGGTTAGGTTGCCTACCCTTTTCAAGTAAATAATAAGAACGGGAGTTAACCATGAAGGCCTTCATCGCAGTTTTGTTTATGGCATTCGCCTTTTTCTTCTCTTCGGCCAGTTCGGCTCAGTATCACGATGGCTGTCACCAATCCGGGCAACCCTGCGTCTGCGGGAATACCCAATGGGCCGGCTATTGCGGCGCCGGTCCGCACAAGGCCGGGGTGTATTGCCAGTGCGATAATCGCCCGGCACACCACGATGGCTGCCAGCAGGTTGGTCAGTCATGCACCTGTTCCAATACCGGATGGCAGGGCGGGTGTTATCCCGGCGAGCACAAGTCGGGCCTATACTGTCACTGCGACTGATTGCGCTCCACGGGTTTTTTTGGTTAGACCGCAGAAGCGGGAACGGGCCTTGACCGGCTTATTCGTTCCCGACTTCCGCTTTCTCTATGACATCATGAGGCTATTGCTATGAGGCTATTTCAATCCCTTGCCGTTATTGTGATCCTGTTTTCGAGTATTACCTGTGCATTCGCGCTTGGCGCCGGTGATTCCGCCGTGGTGAACTGGAAAGGCAGCTATTATAACGCGACCATCCTGAAGCAAAACGCGGCCAATTCGTTTATCCGCTATACCGGATACGACAGCAGTTGGGATGAATGGGTGACACCAAAACGGATGCGTATCCAGGTGTTGTGGAAGGGCAAATGGTATGACGCGCGTGCATTGGACGTTTCCGGCAGCCGGGTTTTTATCACCTATAAAGGCTACGGGAGCGAGTGGGACGAGTGGGTGAAGTTGGATCGCATTCGCAGCCGCTGAGGGTCTGAGCATAAACGGTGTGTCAAACGCGAGTTTGATCCACCGCTGGTCTCCAAGCTTCGGCTTGGGGATCAACGTAGGCTGTCGAAATCGGCCGATTTCCGCGGTTTTCGGACTCCCCGGCTTTCGGATCAAAAAACCCGCATAGGGTCTAGTCGCGCAGCCGCACGGCGCCTCAGGTTCCGCCTCTAGCAAGTGAGTATTCGCGTCCATTCGCGGTTCAATGGTCCATTTCGCCTCGGTCCCGCAGGCGCCCTGGCAATGCGCCCTGTTCCTCGACGCATCCTATTCTTGGCGCGAGTAGATCGACAACGAAGGCGCTCTCGCCAAGACGCAAAGAGAAAACCTTTTCTCCTTTACGCCTAGCGCAAAAAACGGGCAGGTATCCTATGCCGGAGATCACAGCCAGAAGCCGGCGAGTCTTGCGCTCGAAAAAACCTGATTTCGACAGCCTAGGTCCCGCGTCTCGAACAAGCATTAGCTTCGCGAGCCGTTCGGCAAGCTGTAGCTTGCAAGACAGGCATTCCCAAGGAGACCTTGGAAACGAGCATGAAATCGAATCACCTCTCTGCGCCCTCTGCGGTTCTCCGCGTACTCTGCGTTTTGAAGGCGCGGCTTGTTTACGATGGCGCCTTTCCGATACTTTGGCGCAGCTGTATTAGGGAAAGGATATGGTGTATTCCATGACCGGGGCGATGCTTTCGCCGCGGGCGGCGGCGGGGAGGATGTCGCAACTGCCGTGGTCCCATAGTCGGGCGGCGATGGGCGAGCGCACGGCTTCGTGCATGGAGTAGAGTACAAAGGGGTTGGCGGGGATTTGCTCTTGGCGCTCCATCAGGGTTTTAATCACTTCGGATAGGACTTGGGCGGCTTCTTGTACGTCGTAGTCTCGGCGGCCTTCGAGATTGCAGTGCTGCATCTCGAACAGCCAGTCGTGAATGATGAAGGCGGGGGCGTAGCCCCAGGGGGAGTAGTTTTTCACTGCCCACAGCGCGCGGGGAACCGAGCCGCCGTCGGTGTAGATGGCGCCGGGGACGATGCGGGTGGCGTCGGCGCGGGTGAAGCTGAGCGGGTCTTGGGGGTCGGGCAGGAATAGGAATTGATCCGGGGTCAGCCACTGCACGGTGAGCTTGCCGGAGAGTTCGCCGGTATCGGTGTTGCGGTAGTGCAGGGAGGCGCAGCCAGAGAGCATGGACAGCGCCAGCAGCAGGCCCGCACCGGCTAGGGCGCGGGGGGTCTTGCGGGGGTTATTTTTCATCGGTCGGGGTCTCCGAGCGGACGCCTCGGCGGGGCCGCTTGAGTTCGATGCGGCGCCAGAGGCCGTGGGTGGAATAGCAGGTCCAGCCCCATTTGAGCCAGCGCAGCAGGGCGAACGCCAGCCACAGCGCCCAGGCGAGCATCAGCAGACGATAGAACCATAGCGGCGCCGAGAGCACCCAGGCCTGCGGCGGGACCGGGCCGGTGCGGTCTTGATACCAGTTCAGGGCGTAGGCGGAGGAGCCGTTGCCGGCGATTTGCATCGCGGGCAGGCCGAGCAGGCCGTGTTTGACCGCCCATACCAGCCCGCCGAGGGCGATTAGGGTGAGCAGGGCGAGGCCGATTTGGATGGCGTTAAAGCGCCCGGCGGAGAGGCCGAATTCGATTTGGCCGCGGGCCCCGAGGGCGATCAGCCAGCCGGCGACCAGGATCGCCACCGCCGCCGGCGCCTGGCTGAGGCCGATGCCGAGCAGCAGCCAGTGATGGGTGCGCAACGGGGTGAAGCGGATGCGGGCCAGGGCCAGGGCGGCCAGCAGGATCACTAGCAGCACGCCCCAGAACAGCACGGCGGGGCCGATGGCGGGACCGCCGGTGAGCAGCACCCAGCGGTCGCGGCCGAGGCGCACCTGGAGTTGGTGATTGACGCCGTCCAGGCCCAGGTCCAGGGCCGGGGTGGTGAAACGGGTCTGGATGCCGACGGGTTGTTGCCAGTCGATGGCGATCTGTTGCGCCCCGGGGACGATGGGCAGGGTGAGGCCGCCGCCTTCGAGCCGAACGGGCTGGCGTTTATCGTCGATGGTGACGGCTTGCAAGTCCGCCTCCGGGGGCAGTTGGATGCGGTGGCGGTCGCCTTGGCTGCTGCGCAGGTGCATTTCCAGGCGCAGGTCGGTGGCGCGCTTGCCGGGTTTCACTTGCAGCAGGCTGCGGTCCAGGGTCAGCGTGGGTCCGTCCACGCCCTGGGGCCGAATCACCGTAATGCCCACGCGCTCGCCGGGCCAGGGTTTCCATTCGGGCAGGCGTTGTTCGCCGTGGCCTTGGTGCTGCACCGGCGGAATGCCGTCGAGGCTCACATGCCAGAGCGGCGAGACGCTGAGGCGCCAGGTCTCCACCACGTTGGGGTGGTCGGCGGCGCTCAGGACGATGCGCTCGCGCACCTCCAGCGCCGATTCCCAGCGCAGCTCCTGTTGCTCCGGGCCGATTTGCACCAGGGCCTCGTCGGCCTGGGTGCGGGGGCGGGCGGAGATCACCGATTCGCCGGGAAGCAGCGGCAGCCGCAGGCTGATCGGGCTGCCTGCGGGCGAGAGGCGGCGCACTCGGGTCTCCACCCGCCAGTCGAGATCCAGGTGCAGGGTGCGCTCCACCGCCACCAGGGGCGGCAGCGCGGCGGGCTCCAGGGTTTCGGTTGCCGGTTCCGCGGCGAGGCGCTCGCGCGTGAGGTGCAATTGGCCTTCGGGCGTGCCGTCCGGACGCAGGCCTTCAATGGCCCAGCCTTGCAATTGGGTGTCCACCCGCTTGGGGCGCAGCGGCAAGGGCAGGGCCAGGCGCTCGCCCGCGGGCGCGGCCCCCGCGAGGATGAACAGGCTGCGCCCGGCGGGGGCGACGACCCACCGGTCGGCGTCGTTGCCGCCGAGGACTGGGGTCTCGGCGCCGCCTTCGGTGCGCACCTGGTGCGGGGTCCACTGGGCGGGATCCCAGGGCAGGGGCACGGCCACGGTCTCGGCGGCGTGGATCTCCAGCCGCAGGGTCAGCTCCTCGGGCGTGGCATGGATGGCCAGGCGCGGGATCTCGGCGCATTGGGGCAGGCATTGCGCGGGGCGGGTCAGGCGCTCTTGCAGTTGCTGGAGCAGGTGGGCGGGGGGGAAGCCTTCGGCCGTTGTCTCGGCCATTGCGTCCTGCGCCGGCAGGCCCAGCAGGCCGAGGCCGATCAGCGGCGCCGCGGCCAGGGTCGCGGCGCGCTCGGCGCCGGGCCGGGGCAGGCGGCGGTCGAGCATGCGCAGGCCGAGGATCAGCACCAGCACCGCCGCCGCGAGCTTGAGCAGCAGGTTCCACAGCGGATCGATCAGCCACAGCCGCACCCGTTGATCGGGTTGCACCGGGCCGTTCCAGTTGAGGGCGATTTCGCGCCAGCTCCATTGCGGCAGGCCGGGGCCGGTTTGGATATTGGCCGCGGGGTCGATTTGCTGCAGGGCTGGGCGCTTGCCGCTCAGGTAGTCATAGGCCTTGCCGGATGCGACCTTTGGCATCGGCGCCGGGGCGCGGCTTTGGGCCAGCGGCGGGGCCTCGTCCTTGCGCGGTTGACCGAAACCGGATTCGGTCTGTACGGGGTAGTGCGCCTGTTCGGCGCCGAGGTTTTGATACGGCCGCTCCAATTGCGGAAACAGCCCCAGACGCACCTGTTGGATCATGAACGGCAACACGATTAGGGCCAGCGCCAGCAGGGTCAGATTGCGGTAAAACCCCACGGCTTGGCGCATGCGGCCGGCGGGCAGCAGCCGCAGCAGGGCGATCGCCGCCAGCAGGTTAAGCCAAACGAAGCGCGGGGCCGCGGGCTCCTGCCAGCTGAGGGTCAGGGCGGCCAACGCGAACAGGCCCCAGGGCAGCCCCCACAGGCGGGCGGCGGCGATGGCCGCCACCAGCACCAGAAACAGGTCGAGCAGGGTCCATTGCTGGAGCCAGCCGGCGGGCCGATTGTCCGCCCCCTCGGCGTGGAACAGTCGCCAACCGGGGGGCAGGCGCAGGCGATGGGCGACCTGCTCGAAACCGGTGGTCCAACCCAGGGCCGGGAGGTCCGTGGGCGAGCCCTCCAGGCGGCCGTCGGCCACCAGGTCCAAGTCGCCGTGACGCACCTCGATGCCGGCCCGTTCGGTCTCGGGCAAGCGGGTGATGAATTGGGGTTGGCCGTCCACCACCGCCTGACCCAGCGCCAGCTCGGGATCGGCCTCCAGCCGCCATTGACGGTTCAGACTGCCGCTGATGCGGTCCTGGACCGTATAACCGGCCCCATCGAAGTCCAACCACAGGGTGCGTTTCAGCCGAAGCCGGTCCGGTTCCGGCTCGGGATTGCCGCGCCGGATCACCCGAAGCGCGAAGGTTTGCCCCGGGGTCATGCGGTAGGCGGGAAAGCGTTGCCACTCGGCGGGCAGGTTGGTCTGGCGCGGGGCCACCTGCTGCGGGCCTTCCACCTCCGTCAGGCGCAATGGGCGATCGGCCTCGAACACCCAAACCTCCTCCGCCGGCCAGGGCGGCGGCCGGGATTCCAGGCCCAGGGCCTCCACCGGACCCCTATGGCGCCCCGTCACCTCCAAGGTCCAGCGCCCCGGGCGCAGCTGCACCCGCAGACCACCGTCGGGTTGCAGTCGCGCCGGCAGCGGGCTGTCCAACCGCAACGGCGTGGCCCCCGGCAATAGCGGCGGCGGCAGCACCAGTTCCCGTTGCTCGCCGGCCGCCTCGATCTGCAAGCGGGTCGCCACCCGCAGCGGATGACCGTCGATCACCCGCCGAAACACCTGAAGCCCGAGGCTTTGCTCGGGTGCGGCATCCCGCCCGCCCGGCTTGGGGGTGAGCCACAGGCGATGGGCGTCATCGATCAGCGGCTGCTCCACCGCCTCGCCGTCCTGCATCACCCGCACCAGACCCGCCATGGCCGGCAGGTGCAGGGTCTCGGGGAGGCGCGACCACGGAATTCGCCCCGAGACGCGATGCCGGCCGGCTTCGGCCCAAACCGCAGGACCGCTGTCGCGGGAGATGACCGTGGCCTCGACGTCATTCAGGCGCACCGCCTCCGGCCAATGCCGGTCCGACCCCGGCAGCGGCAGCCAGGCGTCGCGATACGACTGCCAGTCCTGACTGAAGCTCGCCGCCTCGCCCTCGATTTGCAGAAACAAGGCCCCGGGCCACAGGCAGCGGTGATCTGCGCTGGAGTACAGAAACGGACAACCCGCCTCCGGGTGATCGAACAACACCCAATCCGCCCAGGGCTGCAACGGCGCGGGCGCCGCCTCCGGCGTCAGCGGACCGGCCTGGAGGCCAAGGGACAGGGTTAGCAACAGCAACGCGAGCACGGGTTTCATGGGGCGCACCGATGGGGCAGGGTGGTCGTTAAGGGCTACTTTAGGCCATTTTCCGCACGAAACCTAGTGCGACTGCGATTGAATCACGGAAAAACCGACGATTAGCAACGCAGAGGGCGCAGCGGACCGCAGGGCGCGCGCAGGAGGTTTCGCTGGCTGGTCCAAAACCGCTCTCAAGCCCCCCGCCGCGGAGGCTGAGGCTTGAGCCGGACGGAACGAAGCCCCCAAGCCCGGCCAAAGCCCCAATCTCCATGTTGTTTTCGATACTTCGGCGCAGGCGGGCTAGTGGTTTTATCTGGAGACCCTGACCGACCGGCGCTATGAGGCCCCGTCCGATTTTCCCGCGACAACCCCGCCGAGCTGAGGCGCATGGGGGTGAGGCTGTTCGAGGCGGTCACCGGCGCCGAGCGCCCGGAGGCGGAGTTCGTCACCAACCGCGGACAGGGTGCGGCAGCCTTGACGCCGCAGGGCGCCGTGTTCGAGTTTTGAACGGCGCCCGTATCCAAGGCAGTTGCAGAAAGGCGGGGGCTCGCCATTTATATTCGGGATCTCGGCTTCGGCTGGAAGCCGGGCGAACTCGAGCTGCTGATCGCCGACGAGTCCGCCTCTGCCCCGGACAGCGACCGGCGCGAGAACGCCAACCGACCACTCAAGACCGGGTTTCGGTTCATGCGCAGGCGGCGCCCGCGGCGGCTGACTTTACGCCTGTTTTGGCAAGGCCCTTCCCTTTGGCGCAGGGGCCTCCCCGCCCAAGATGACGGCATTCAAGAGCCGCCCACTCGCCCCTAGCCGACCGCGCAGGCCCGGGCGCCAGCCCGGCGGATTGTTGCGCGCTGTCGGTTTTTTTATTTTTGGCCCGCAGTCGGCCCTTGCTTCCTGCTACGATACCCTTCATGGAGCCGCATTTCGACCGTATCCGCTATCTGGCCGAGCACCCGTTGGGTTTCACCCTGGAAGTGCTGCGCGCCTTTCGCGCCAATCAAGGCTTTCTGCTAGCGGGTGCGGTGGCCTACAACACCCTGCTGTCGGCGGTGCCGATGATGGCGGTGATCTTGGTGGGGCTGTCGCAGGTGGTGGACCGCGCCCTGCTGGAAGAGACCCTGAGTCAATACCTATCGCTGCTGGCGCCGGGCAAGGCCGACGAGCTGATGAGCCAGGTGGTGGTGTTCCTGGAAGACTGGCAATTGGTGGGCGTGGTGGGGGTGCTGGTGGTGCTGTTCTTCAGCTCGTTGGCGTTTACGGTGCTCGAGAGCGCGATGGCGGTGATCTTCATGCACCGGGGGCGCACCCGCCAGCGCCACCCCCTGGTGTCCATGGTCTTGCCCTTCGCCTATATCCTCATGCTGGCCATGGGGCTGTTGGTGGTGAGCCTGGTCACCGGCGGTCTGCATGCGCTGGACGACCGGGAGGTGCAGCTGTGGGGCTTTACCCTGTCTTCATCGGGGCCGGTTGCGGTGACCTTTTATCTAATCGGCGTGGCCGGCGAACTGCTGCTGCTCACCTCGCTGTATCTGGTCATGCCGGTGGGGCGGCTGGAACCGCGGCATGCGCTGATCGGCGGTTTAGCGGCCACGGTGTTGTGGGAGATCAGTCGCAACGTCATGGTCTGGTACTTTGAAACCCTGTCCCTAGTGAACGTGGTGTACGGCACCTTCACCACGGCGGTGGTGATCCTGCTCAGCCTGGAGGTGGCGGCCCTGATCCTGCTATTGGGCGCGCAGGTGATTGCGGTATACGAGCGCCTGGGCGAGGACGACACGGGTGAACAGCCGCCCTCGGGTCCGTTTTGCGGTTTGGGACGCAGGTAGGTCCTGCAACATCGATATCTTATTAACGCCAACCCCATCGGAGAAGCCGAACGTGGATTACGACGACCCCAACGCCAACATCCGTCAGGAACAGGCCGGCCTGCGCCGCCTGGCCCACCTGCTCGATTCCTCCATACCGTTGCCCGGCGGCTTTCGCATCGGGCTCGACGGCATCATCGGCCTAATCCCCGGCCTGGGGGATTTGGTCGGCACGGTGCTGTCATCCTATATCGTGGGCCAGGCCTATCGGCTCGGCGCCTCGCCGGCGGTTTTGCTGCGCATGGCCGGCAATATCCTGCTGGATACCTTGGCCGGGGCGGTGCCGATTGTGGGTGATTTGTTCGATTTCGTCTGGAAGGCCAATCGGCGCAACGTGGAGCTGTTGGACCGCTATCTCGACAACCCCGGCCGCACCAAAAGACGCAGCGGAGGGCTCATGGCATTGATTATCCTCGGCGTGTTGGGCCTGGGCGTGGTCGGCATCATCGCCGCGGTGGCCCTCGCGCGCTGGGTTTGGGACGCGGCCGGAGGCGGCGCATAATCCCGCTTCGCCAACCCGCTTTTGTTGCAATACAGCCCGCGGGCCGTGCGCCGGCCGTTATTACGCAAAGGCCGCAAAGGAGGCGCAGAGGGCGTGAAGGGTTTATTGATGGTTGATTTGCCGGGTCGATTTTCCCCAGCACCTAGTGCGCCTGCGCGTAAATAACGGTAACAACGGCTCTCTGCGCCCTCTGCGGTTCTCCGCGCCCTCTGCGTGCTTTGCGTGCTTTGCGTGCTTTGCGTGCTTTGCGTGCTCTGCGTTCCGAAAGCGCCCGGGCTGTTTCCGATGCGCCGAGCGAAGTCTTAAGCCGCGGAATTCGCTGAAGTACGCGGAATGGAATGGCCTCAAGTTTAATTCCGCGTCTTCCGCGTCTTCCGCGTCTTCCGCGTCTTCCGCGTCTTCCGCGTCTTCCGCGTCTTCCGCGTCTTCCGCGTCTTCCGCGTCTTCCGCGTCTTCCGCGGCAAAAACCCACCGACCGAACGAAGCCCCCGCCCGGCCAAAGCCTCAACCGCCCTGTGCGGTTGCCTCCGACGTTTTCGGTGCGGGGCTTCGGTTTTGGTTTATTTTTGCCGCTGCCGGATTAAAGTCCGGGCTCAGAGCGGCGGCGGATTCGCATGGAGTACACGCCTTGGCGTGTGTGTGGTTGGCCCCGCCGGGCATTGCCGGCCTCAGGCCGCGGCCGGTTCGCGCATGCGGCGGGTCTTTTCCACCATGCGGTAGGTGGAGCGGTTGTTGTTGAAGCGCGAGACCTGGTGCAGGGGCGCCCAGCGCACCTCATGGGATTCGTCGCTGCCGGGGATCGGCAGGTCGTCGTCCATCTCTACCAAAAAGCGGATGTCGAAGTGTTCGTGGGCGGGGCCGCGGCGGCTAGCGGGGATGGCGTGGATGTCCAGGTCGAACACCGCCGCGTCCACTAGGCGGATGTGGGCGGGCGCCAGGCCGGTCTCTTCCGAGACCTCGCGCAGGGCCACGCGCAGGATGTCGGCGTCGCCGTCGGCGTGGCCGCCGGGCTGGAACCATTGGTCGTGCTTGGCGTGATGCAATAGCAGCACCCGCCGCCGGTCGGGGCTCACCACCCAGGCGGAGCCGGTGACGTGGCCGGGCCAGAGGTCGCAGTGGAAGCAGTCCGGGTGGGCCTGCACGAAGGCCCGGGTGCGTTCGATATAGGCCGCCTCTTCCATGAAGCGGGTGCGGTGACGGGCCAGCAGGCCCAGCAGCTCTTGTCGATGCATGTCAGGTCCCCGATGGGTTTTTCAGGGCCGCGATTGCAGCCCCCGCGGCCTCGTCTACGTCCGCCTCGCCCCCGGCCAGGGTCAGCCGCCCGAAGGCCCCCACTGCGCGCACGTCGATTAAGGTGATATTGGCCGCCTTTTCCGCCTGATTCGCCGCATAGACGATATAGCCGGCCGGTTCGCTCTCCAGGATGAACATGCTCTGGCCGGGCAGGATCATGGAGCCGCGCCGGTTCTGGCGGTTGATCAGCACCGTGTGGTCCGGGGTCATGGAGCGAATGGTCTCCTGCCAAGCGACCCGCGGCCGCTCGCGATGGTTTAGGTCCGCCCCCATCCGTTCCAGCAGAATCCGTCCCGCCTCGCGCACGTCGCTCTGATCCCGCTGGTGGATCACCATGGAGCCGAAGGCGCGCTCGATCACCTGCTGCGCCAGATGCACCCGCGTGGCCTTGAGGGCGATGTCGGTGAGCCGATGCACGGCCATGCCCGGCGACACCTCCACCCATAGACAGGCGTCCCCCGGCAGCGGCAGGAAGCCCTGCGACACCGTGGCCATGTACTCCGCCAGTTGCGGCTGGAGGGAATCGATAAAGACGTAGGTCCTGAGCTTGATCATCGCTTCTCCGCACCGCTGCGGATGCGCTCCCGGGGGTGATTGAGGGGGCCTGCCGCCCCGCCTGAGGGTGCAGTATTGCGCAAGCCTGGAAGCGGGATCAAGGGATAGACGATGATGTATGGATTGAATCGAAATGAACAATTTCTATTTATCCCCCGTCCTCCCTAAACTTCTCCCAACGCAACGATGCGCCGGCCCGACCGCCCAAAGACGCGAGTCTAACCGACGAATCGATCGCAGCGATTTTTTCTAGGCGAGGCCCGTCGCAAAACTGTAGGCGAGTTTTCCGCGGCTTCCTCGGGTGAAGCAGACGAACAGACCACAGGAGCTGAGCATGAGCGTAAAGACCTACGACGCCGGTGTTAAAGAATACCGGGATATGTATTGGACGCCGGAGTATGTGCCGCTGGATACGGACCTTCTGGCCTGTTTCAAGTGTACCGGCCAGCCGGGCGTGGCCCGTGAGGAAGTCGCTGCGGCGGTGGCCGCCGAGTCCTCCACCGGCACTTGGTCCACGGTGTGGTCCGAATTGCTGACCGACATGGAGTATTACAAGGGCCGCGCCTACCGCATCGAAGATGTGCCGGGCGATAACGAATCCTTCTATGCCTTTATCGCCTACCCCATCGACCTGTTTGAAGAGGGCTCGATAGTGAACGTGCTCACCTCGCTGGTGGGCAACGTGTTCGGCTTCAAGGCCCTGCGTCACCTGCGGCTGGAAGATATCCGCTTCCCCATCGCCTACATTAAGACCTGCGGCGGCCCGCCGGCCGGCATTCAGCTAGAGCGCGATCGCCTGAGCAAGTACGGCCGGCCGATGCTCGGCGCCACCATTAAGCCCAAGCTGGGCCTGTCCGCCAAGAACTACGGCCGCGCCGTGTACGAGTGTCTGCGCGGCGGTCTCGACATGACCAAGGACGACGAGAACGTGAACTCCCAGCCCTTTATGCGCTGGCGTGACCGCTTCGAGTTCGTCGGCGAGGCCATTCAGAAGGCCGAGCAGGAGACCGGTGAGAAGAAGGGCCATTATCTGAATGTAACCGCTCCCGACCCAGAGCAGATGTACGAGCGCGCCGAATTCGCCAAGGAAGTGGGCTCGCCCATCATCATGCACGACTTCCTCACCGGCGGCTTCACCGCCAACACCGGCCTGGCCAACTGGTGCCGCAAGAACGGCATGCTGCTGCACATCCACCGCGCCATGCATGCGGTGATCGACCGCCACCCCAAGCACGGCATCCACTTCCGCGTGCTGGCCAAGTGTCTGCGTCTCTCCGGCGGCGACCACCTGCACACTGGCACCGTGGTGGGCAAGCTCGAAGGCGACCGTCAGTCCACCCTCGGTTTTGTCGATCAATTGCGCGAGTCCTTCGTTCCGGAAGATCGCTCCCGCGGTGTGTTCTTTGATCAGGACTGGGGTTCCCTGCCCGGTGTGATGGCCGTGGCCTCCGGCGGCATCCATGTCTGGCACATGCCGGCGCTGCTGGCCATCTTCGGCGACGACTCCATGTTTCAGTTCGGCGGCGGCACCCAGGGCCACCCCTGGGGCAACGCGGCCGGCGCCGCGGCCAACCGCGTGGCGCTGGAGGCCTGCGTCAAGGCCCGCAACCAGGGCCGCGAGATCGAGAAAGAGGCGCGCGACATCCTCACCGAGGCGGCCCGGCACAGCCCCGAGCTGGCCATTGCCATGGAGACCTGGAAGGAGATCAAGTTCGAGTTCGACACCGTCGATAAGCTCGACGTGGCCTAACGCCAGGCTCCCCGCCGCCGCTCGCCAGCCGCCGCGGCGGCTGGCGGCCGGGAAATCTCGAACGCCTAGCCCCATTCAACTTAATCGAGGTACGACGCCATGCCCTTGCAAAACGCTACCGGCGACTATCAGACCAAACAGACCCTGGAGACCTTCGGTTTCCTGCCGCCCATGTCGCAGGAAGAGATCTACGACCAAATCGCCTACATCCTGGCCCAGGGGTGGACCCCGGCCATCGAGCATGTGCATCCGAGTGAGGCCGCCGATGTCTACTGGACCATGTGGAAACTGCCCTTCTTCGGTCAGCAGGAGCTGAACGACGTGGTCAGCGAACTGGAAAGCTGCCACCGCTCCTACCCGGATCACCATGTCCGCCTATTGGGATACGACAGCTACACCCAGAGCCAGGGCGCGGCTTTCGTGGTGTTTGAAGGTCGCGGCTGAGCCGCCGGGGGGGGAGGGCGCGGCCCTCTTCTCCCCGCCGAATCCGGATCCGTCCCGCCGCCCGTAGCGGGGACGGAGGAATTTCAAGGTCGAACCCAGTCCGCCCATGCCCCTGGAGTCCGAGATGACACGCAGAGTCCAAACCAACAGCAGCCGCGAGGCGGCCCTGGCGCGCCGCAAGGCCATGGCCGCCAAGGGCAAGCCCGGCGTAGCCGGATCCACCCGCGAGCGCACCCGCTCCGCCCCAGAATCGCGCAAGCAGGAAGCGCGTCAGCCGGCGGCGCCGGCCAAGGCCCCGCAGCGCGCGCCGCAAACGGCTCGCGCCCCCCGCCCCGAACCGGCGCCGGCGGTCAAGGCCGCACCGCGCGGCGGTCAGGTCGCGGACACGCCGGCGAGCAAGAGCCGAGAGCATGCGCGCGCCCGTCGTGAGGCGCTGGCCAAAGCCGGACGCCGGGCGGACAACAAGGGCGACCGGGTGCGCGCCGACGCGCTGAAGCAGCGGACCGAGGCCAAGGCCCAGGCCGAAAAGAAGGGCGACTGCGGATGCGGCTGTAACGGCGCCGGGGACTGCCAGGGGCGTAAGCAGGCGGCCGCCGAGGCGCGTCCGCGCCGGGCGGAAAACCCGCTGGGCGCTACAGGACGCTCGGACCGGAACACCGCCAAACTGGCCCGGGCGCGGCGCGCCCAGGGCGCCAACAAGCCCGCCGGTCGCCTGGTGGCCCAGGCCAAACGTGCGGCCCAGGCCTCGCGCGGCAAGGCCGCGGCCGATACGCCGACCTCCGCCGCCGGGCTCGCCCGCCAGGCCAACCCGCGCCTGTCTAGCCGCGAACTGGCGCAAAAGGTGCGCGAACAGCGTAGCAAGCAAGGGGCATCGGGCGTGCGCAAGGCCCCCAGCGCCTCGCGTCAGCGCGCCGAGCGCCGTCAGGGCGCCGCCGCCGACCAATCCTGGAAGGTGGGACTGAGCGAGACCGCCCGCGGCCAGGCCGTCACCGGCACCCGCACCGATCGCTCGCTGCGCACCACCGGCGACGACGGTGACCTGTGCCGCCCGGTCACCGGCACCGAATACCTGGGGGCCGAGATATTCCGCGACTTCTGCCAGAGCGAACCGCTCAAGGGTCCGGACAAGGTGGGCCAGAGCAGCACCTTCAAGGGCAACCAGGTCACCGGCAACGCGGTGGGGCGCGCGGCCGCGGTCACCGGCGACGAGCCCGGCAGTTGCGCCGCGGTTACCGGGGCGCAGTACCTCTCCGCCGAGCATTTGCAGAACTTTTGCGGCGCGCCGAGCCCGGGCGGTTCTCAGTCGCAACCCATGGCCGCCGCGGCCAAGGGCCGCCCGGTGCAGGTCACCGGCGACGAAAAAGGCGCCGGGGTGACCCCCACCGGGGCGCGCTACACCGATGCCCAGAGCATCCGCAACGGGCGCGTCGAACGCGACGCCCCGGCGCCGGCCGCCCAGTCCGCCCAGTCCGCCCGGCGCGAGCCCCAGGTGTCCGAGAGCCTGGCCGGCAGCCGCATCACCGGGCAGCGGGTGGGGCGTTCCACCCGGGTCACCGGCGACGAACCCGGAACCTGCAAGAACGTCACCGGCGATCAGTATGTAGAGGCCAGCCAGTTCCGCAGCTTCTGTGCCGAGGAACCCAAGCCCGAGGCGCCTAAGGTGGGCCAATCGGCCACCCTGGGGCGGCAGCGGGTCTCCGGCACCATGACCGGTCGTTCGGCCAAGGTCACCGGCGACGAGCCGGGCGCCTGCAAGAGCGTCACCGGCACCCCCTATGCGGGACTCGATCAGGTCGCCGAATTCTGCGAGCCGACCGCCCGCAGCGCCGTTCAGGAGCGCGCCCCGAACCGGCGCTCCACCCCGGGGCCGCGCATGACCGGTATTCAGCCCGGCCTCTCCGGCCCCCTCACCGGGGCTGGCAAGGGGGCCTGCGAGACCCCCACCGGCACCCCTTATGTGGGTGAGGACGACTATGCCCTGGCCTGTGACGGCGGCCTGAACGCCGCGCCCGATGACAGCGACTTTCCGCAGCCGTTGGCGATTGCGGCCCCCGCCGGCGCCCTGGTTTCGGCCCCGGCCCCGGCCCCGGCCCCGGCCCCGGATCAGGCCCGCCCTGCGGTCACCGGCACCCGCTACGGCCTCGGCAGCGGCCACGTCACTGGGCCCTTTGATATGGCCACCGGCAAGGTCACCGGCACCGAGCAGGTCCGCTCCGCCGGGGTGGCGGACATCGCCGCCAAGCGTCCGCAGGCCGCGCAAGAGGCCGAGCGCCGCTCCCGGGTCACCGGCGAGGGCCAGAGCGCGGGCGGCAAGATCACCGGCGACGACTGGGACCGCGGCGACCGCGTCACCGGCACCGAGGGCTTCACCGCCCAGCGGCGCAACCCGAGCCGCAGCGGGACCAAGAGCGCCATGCCGACGCTGGAGCGCAAACGCAACGAGGCCGTGCCCGAGCCGATAAGCAAGGTCACCGGCAGCAGCGGCAGCACCGAAAGCGGGGCCCTGGTGACCTACTCGGGCGGGGCTCGGGGCTGATCCCGAGACCAAGGTTAGTGAGGCGTGAGAACGAGACCGATGACCATGGGTAAGAGCCGGCAAAAACCGACCCTGCGTCGCATCAAGGCGAAGACTCGCGGCGCGGGCGGCGGCCGGCGCCCCCTGCGGGCAGAGGCCCCGCCGGCGCCCGAGGCGCCGGCCAAGCCGACGCACGGCGCCCGCCCAGCGAGTGGCGGCAAGCCCGCGGTCACCCGGCCCACCCGACCGCCGCGCCCCAAGGCGGCGAGTCCCGAGGCGATTCGCCGCGCCCGGGCCGGCGCCAGCGGTGATCGGGATGCGGGTCCACGGGCGGGTCTTGGCCCGACGGGCAGGCTTCAACCGGCCAGCGCCGCGCACGCCGGACACCCGTTAACGGATCGCACCGCCAATGCACGGCTGGCGGACTACGAGGCGGGCGTGAAATCGGCCTTCGACCGCATCGCGCCTACGCTGAAGGAGATTGCCAGTCACCGCTGCGAGCCGAATTTCAGCGAACGGGCGGGCTTTCTCGCCCGTCAGGAGTTGGGGCTGGAGCTGCCGGCGCGGCTATTGGACGACGCCTGGATCAGCGGTTTGGACATGCGCCGGCTGTTTGCCTGGACCCTGTTCGAGACCTATCGCCGCATGAGCGATGAGTTTCTGACCCGCGATCCGCTGGGGGGAAGGCTGGATGCCGGCTTCGAGGCCTTTTTGCTCGACTGCGGTTTTCACCTAATGGACGTCACGCCTTGCGCCGACGGCCGTTTGGCCCACGCCATCAGCTATGTGCTGCGGCTACCCTACGGCCCGGTGCGGCGCAGGTCCTACGCCGGGGCCCTGTTCGACATCGAGAACACGGTGGAGAAGTGGGTGGAGGTGGAGCTGCGGCGCTTTCGCGAGGGCGTGCCCAATACCGCGGACGCCCCCACCCGGTATCTGAAGACGGTGCTGTATCACTTCAGCTCCTCGGACCCGGCGGGGCAGGGCTGCGCCGCCCACGGTTCCGACGACGCGCTCGCCGCCCGCGCCGGCTGGGAACGGCTGCAAGGCCTGCGCCAGGCGGTGGAGAACGGCTTCTGTTGCGGGGCCTCGCTGGAGCTGCTGCTGGTGGGCGTGGATACGGATACGGACGCGATTCGGGTGCATGTGCCGGATGCCCAGGGCCGGTGTGAGCTGGAGTGCTGGCTGGATAACGCCGAGCTGTATCGCCGCACCCGGGGGCTGGACCCCGCGGCGGCGCGGCGGGCCATCGCCGCCGAGGTGGAGCAAGCCGCCCCCGCCGGCGGCGCGCCGACCCCGGGCATGGCGACCCTGATCGCCCGCCTGCTGGAGAACAACCTGTCGCAAATCGATTATGTGCGTCAGGTCCACGGCGGGCGTTACGCGGACATCGGCCATGCCGAACGCTTCATCGGCGTCGGTATCGGCTTTGAGGAGATCCAGCTGCGCAACCTGACCTATTTCGCCTATCTCGACACGGTCGAGGAGGGCGCGCCGGATGTGGACGTGGGCATTCGCATCTTCACCGGCCTGAATATCGACCGCGGCCTGCCGGCCCCGGTGGTGGTGCGCTTCGACTACCACGGCGGCGTGCCCGGGTCGCGAGAGCGGGCGGCAACGCGCTGCGCACGCACCTGCAAGGCATTGCATGAGCGCTACGCCGAGCTGAGCGCCAAGGGCCTGCTGCACACCTTGCAGGTGGTGCGCGATTGCGACGCCGGGGCCGCCATCGAGGTCTTGGGCTCGTCCCTGGACCAGGCCCCGCGTGGGCATTGAACTGAATTTCGAGGACAAGGCGTCATGAAGATTTGTCAGGTCGAAAAGCCGTTGGTCTCTACCAACCGCATTCCGGGCTTCGAGCACAAGCATCTGCAAGTGGTGCGAGACGGTTCGGCCCAGTTGGTGGCGGTGGACGCGGTGGGCGCAGTGCCCGGCGATTGGGTGCTGTGCGTGGGCAGCTCGGCCGCCCGCGATGCCGCGGGCAGCAAGGAGTATCCCAGCGACCTGACCATTGTCGGCATTATCGACAACTGGCAGCCGGAGAGCGGCGGGGGCGCCTGATGGAGATCCATCGCGTAGTCGGCGCCCTGTATTGCACCGAGCGCGTCCCCGGGCTCTTTCATTGCAGCCTGCGGCTGCTGCGGGACCCCAAGGGGCGGCTGGCGGTGGCCACCGATTCGGTGGGCGCACGCGACGGCGAATGGGTGTTTACGGTCAGCGGATCGGCGGCGCGCCACGCCATGGGTGACACCAGGATCCTGACCGACCTCGCCATCGGCGGGATCATCGACCACTGGGACGCGCCCGCGCGGCCCGGCGGGGAACAGGCTTCGGCCGCGGCCTCCAAGGCTTAGGCGAGAAGGGCGAATCGGTATTCACACAATGGTCCGTCGGCGATCAAGCGCCGGGGACGAGTTCACAGCAGGAGAGACGAAAATGGCAGGCGAAGTGACGGGAATTGCGCTCGGCATGATCGAGACACGCGGCCTGGTGCCGGCGATTGAGGCGGCGGATGCGATGACTAAGGCGGCCGAGGTGCGTCTGATCGGTCGCGAATTCGTCGGCGGCGGCTATGTGACCGTGCTGGTGCGCGGCGAGACCGGCGCGGTGAATGCGGCGGTGCGGGCGGGCGCGGACGCCTGCGAGCGGGTGGGCGACGGCCTGGTGGCGGCGCACATCATCGCCCGCCCCCATCGCGAAGTGGAGCCGGTATTGCAGCCCGGCGACGGCGCCGCGGTACGCTGAGCCCGGCCGAACGAACCGAGGTCCGGCGGGAATCCGCCGGGCCGGTAACGAGAATCCAATCAACCCAAGCGAAGCAGGAGAACTAAAGATGGCCAATGAAACCATGGGCATTGCACTCGGAATGATCGAGACCCGCGGGCTGGTGCCCGCCATTGAGGCGGCCGACGCCATGACCAAGGCGGCGGAGGTGCGGATGATCGGCCGCGAATTCGTCGGCGGCGGCTATGTGACCGTGCTGGTGCGCGGCGAAACCGGGGCGGTGAATGCCGCCGTGCGCGCCGGCGCCGACGCCTGCGAGCGGGTGGGCGACGGCCTGGTGGCGGCGCACATCATCGCCCGTCCCCACCGCGAGGTGGAGCCGGTGCTGCCCAAAGGCGGCGCCGCCGCCGAGTGATCGGCGATTGCGGTAATCGGCCAGGGCCGGACTTCGGGTCCGGCCGCGGGCCGTAACCCGAAAGCCAACGGATGAACCCTAGCATGCCGATGACACCCACAGATCCCCGTATCCTGGGCTACTTGGGCCGCGCCCTGAGCCTGGAATACACCGCGGTGCAGCAGTACATGACCCATGCCGAGCTATGCGCGGCCTGGGGCCTGCGCGAGGCCGCCGAACGTTTCCGCCACGAGAGCGTGGAGGAGTTGCAGCACGCCCAGCGCATCGTGCAGCGGATGCTCGGCCTCGGCGTAGCCCCCAATGCCTCGCGGCTGGAGGCGGTGGGCCTGGCATCGGATCTGGCGGGCCTGCTGCAGCGGGACGCGGCGATGGAGGCGCGGATTATCGCCCTCTATGACGAGGCCGGCCGCTACTGCCGCAGTGTGCGCGACGCCGACAACGCGGAGTTCTTCGAGGCCTTGTTGCGCGAAGAGGTCAGTCACGCCGGGGAGGTCCACGCCTGGATCGCCGCCCAGGGCGCCCCGTCCCAAGGCGGCCGCAGAAGAGGAGGAAACCATGCATCTTTCTACTGAGTCGAGTCCGGCCCCGCCGACGGGCGCCCACGCTTGGCGTAATCGCCAGCGTCCCTTGCGGATGGAGCGGCGGATCCGGTTTCGCGACTATGAGACCACCCGCGTCTTTCTGGAGGACTCTGAGGAACTTTCCAAAGAGACCGGCATCTATCCGAATCTGAGCTTTGGCCGCACCTATGTGAATCTCACCCTGTTCGCCGAGGAGGCGGAGCAGGAGATTTCGCCGCGGCTGAACGACTTCGCCGAGCGCATCGATGCCTTGGCCCAGCCCCACGAGGAGAGCGAGGCATGAGCGCCGGCGACCCATCGAAACCCCAAGCGCCTGCGGTCAAGCCCCAAACCGCGGCCGAAAAGGAAAAGCCGCAGCCCCGCGCGGCCGAAAAGACGACCGCTCAGCAGGCGCGTAGCGCGCCCCCGGCGGCGCAAAAACCCGCGCCGGCCAAGAAGGCCGCCGCCAAGCCGCCCGCACCCAATCGCACCAAGGCCGCCAAGCCGGCCGGCGGCGACCCTTACCAAAGCGGTCGGAGGGTGTGGCCGGATTAGGCGATTTGCGAGAATCCGTACAGCCTCTTGCGGGTCTTTGCGTTGGTCAATAGCGTTACGGCAACCGCTGCCTAGCGCGCTAGGCGCCGGTTACTGCGCCTTGTTGGCGAAGCCGAATCCGGCGCAATCCGGGTATTAGAATTCTCCTCAATCGCTTAAAGCCTATTTCCGGGCAATGAGCCGTCTACCGTCGAGGAACCGACCGATGCCCGATAGAAAGAATCATCGCAACGGCGACCGGGGCGCCAGCGCGGATTACCTCATCCGCCACACCACCCTGCGCCAGCTCCAATTGATGGAGGCTATCGTGCGCCTGGGCAGTTTCACCCGTGCGGCGGAAGAGCTGTTCTTGACCCAACCCACGGTCTCGATGCAAATCAAAAAGCTGTCCGAGGCGGTGGAGTCGCCCTTGTTTCAGCAGGTGGGGCGCAATGTGGTCCCCACCGACCCCGGACGGGAGGTGCATGCAGCGGCCAAGCAGATCCTCGGCGCCCTGTCGAATTTGGAGATCAAGCTGGCCGACCTCAAGGGCCTGCGCCGGGGCCGGCTGCGCCTGGGGGTGATCACCACCGCAAAATACGTCGCCCCCGAGCTATTGGGGGCCTTTTGCGAGCGTTATCCCGGTATCGATGTGTCGTTAAAGGTCACCAATCGCGAGCGCCTGATGGAGCGCCTGGCCAACAACGACGATGACCTCTTCATTATGGGGCAGGTGGACGAACTCTCGGTGGACGCCGAGGTGACGCCCTTCGCACCTAACCCGCTGGTGATGGTGGCCCGGCCGGACCACTCGCTGGCCAAGGAACGCAGCATCCCGATGGAACGCCTGGCCAAGGAGCCTTTCCTGCTGCGCGAACCCGGATCAGGCATTCGCGATTCCACGCTCAAGCACTTCGCCGAGAGCGGCGTGCAACCCCGGGTGCGTATGCAGCTCGGCAGTAACGAAGCCATTAAACACGCCGTTGTGGGGGGGCTCGGTATTGCCGTCCTGTCGCTGCACTCTTTGGTGTTGGAGCGCAATAGCGAGCAACTGGCGATCCTGGACGTTGAAAGCTTTCCCATCGAGCGACGATGGAATTTGGTCTATCCGCGCAATCGCGAGTTGTCCCTGTTGGCCCGGGCCTTTCTTGAGTTCGCCGTGCAAAACGAAACCGACATCCGCGAACGCCTGGATAAGGCGCGCAAGGCGCTGCAGCCGCACTAGTACGCCTGCGCGTCAATAACGCAAATAACGGCTTTTAGGAACGCAGGGGGCGCAGAGCAGAGGGCCGCAAAGAGCGCGGAGGCGGTTTTGCCTGCTTTTGTTGTCGCGCTCCAGCGCCGCCTGGAGTACAGCCCTCGGGCTGTGCGGGTTTATGGACCCGCGCCAAGGCGTGTCGGCGCCGACCTAGCAGTCATGCTGAGGGTGGACAAGCGAAGCGCAAGCGCCGCTAAAGCGGCGCTGTCGGATGCGGCGGCGCTTATCCGACCTAGGCTCTTGGGTTCGGCGAGTCTTGTGTTTTCGCTGCGCTGAAATGCGCCTGTTCAGCTTGCAATCGAAATGCCTCTCTGCGCCCTGTGCGTTCCGAGAACGCCTGGGTTGCTTCCGATACTGAGGCGCGGCTGCACCAGGACAACTGCGCACCATTTTACCCCCGCCCCGATGCTTGCCGGGGTCTCCTCTGCCCGGCGTTCCCCGCCGGGTTTTTTTTGCCCGGGGCTGGTAGAGGCGCCGCATAGGGCGGCATCTATCTGTTTGATTCGGAAGATTGATTTCTATTCTTGGCCGCGACTGCGGAAACTACCGGGCAAGCTGTAATAGACCCTATTCCACGGGAGCAAGGTATGCAGATCTTTAACCAAATCCGCCTCGACAACCTCAAGGGCGATGTGTTCGGCGGGGTTACGGCTACCGTGGTGGCGTTGCCCATGGCGCTGGCCTTCGGCGTGGCCTCCGGCGCGGGGGCCGAGGCGGGGCTTTACGGGGCGGTGCTGGTGGGGCTGTTCGCGGCCCTGTTCGGCGGCACCCCCACCCTGATCTCCGAGCCCACCGGGCCCATGACCGTGGTCTTTACCGCGGTGATCGTCACCCTAATGGCCCCCGACCCGGTCACCGGCCTGCCGCC
Source organism: Gammaproteobacteria bacterium (assembly GCA_011389885.1). Lineage (GTDB taxonomy): Bacteria > Pseudomonadota > Gammaproteobacteria > Chromatiales > Chromatiaceae > JABBTK01. The sequence goes on from JAABTK010000057.1 coordinate 25,228, forward strand.
GGAAAACGGCATGGCCATGGCCTTCACCACCGTGATGCTGGCGGGTCTGTTTCAAATCAGCTTCGGCCTGCTTAAGCTCGGTCGCTATGTCACCCTAATGCCGTATACGGTGATCTCCGGCTTCATGTCCGGCATCGGGCTGATTCTGGTGATCATTCAACTGCCGGGGTTGCTCGGCCACGGCTCGCCCGGCGGCGGCGTGCTGGGTTCGTTGCAGGCCCTGCCATCCCTGCTGGGGCAGATCCAATGGGGCGAGTTCGTCCTTGGCGCCCTGGCCCTGGCCATCCTGTTTCTGATGCCCAAGGCCTGGCAGCGCGTGGCCCCGCCGCAATTGGTGGCGCTGGTGATCGGCACCCTGGTCGCGGTCTGGTTCATGGGTTCGGGCTACCGCGCCATCGGTGAAATCCCCGCCGGCCCGCCCTCCTTGCAACTGCCTGTCTTTTCTTCCGAGGAGTTGCGCACCATCGTCATCGACGCCCTGGTGCTGGCCATGCTCGGCAGCATCGACGCCCTGCTCACCTCGGTGATCGCCGACAGCCTCACCCGCACCCAGCACAACTCGGACAAGGAGCTGGTGGGGCAGGGCCTGGGCAACCTGGCCTCTGGTCTGTTCGGCGGCCTGCCCGGCGCCGGCGCCACCATGGGCACGGTGGTGAATATCCAAACCGGCGCCCGCAGCGCCCTCTCGGGCCTGGTCCGCGCCGGCCTGCTGGCGGCGGTGGTGTTCGGCGCCAGCGGCCTGGTGGAAGACATCCCCAAGGCCGTGCTCGCCGGCATCGCCATCAAGGTCGGCCTCGACATCATCGACTGGGGCTTCCTGCGCCGCGCCCACCGGGTGTCCCGCCGGGGTTCGATTATTATGTACGGCGTGATCGCCATGACCGTGTTCGTGGACCTCATCACCGCGGTGGGCATTGGCCTCTTCGTGGCCAACATCCTGACCATCCGCCGCCTCGCCGACCTGCAATCCGAGCATGTGCGGGTGCTGGCCAGCAAGGCGGACGCGGAAGATGTGGATTGCCAGAAGCTCGGCGACGAGGAGAAGCGCATCCTGTTCGATGAGGATAACGGGCTCAATCTGCTGCACCTGAGCGGGCCGCTGATCTTTGGCTCCGCCCAAAGCCTGACCCGTCAACAGATCGGCCTGGCCAAGGCCCGCGCCCTGGTGATCGACCTCGAGGAGGTCTCCCACCTGGGCGTCAGCACCGCCCTGGCGCTGGAGCGCATCATTCGCGATGCCGTGCATCGAGACTGCCCGGTGTACCTCGCCGGCCTCCAATCCCAGCCCAGGCAACGCTTCGAGCGCCTCGGCCTGGCCGAGCTGCTGCCCAAGTCCCGCTGGCTCGATGAGCGGGCCGAAGCGCTCAGGCAGGCTCGGGGGCGTTAGGGGCTAGGGCGGCTGAGGCTTTAGCCGGGGTTGTCTCGGGCACAGCCCGCCTAAACCTAAAGGCTCAACCGTCGCTTGGGTTCCGTTATTCTGGTGCGGCTGGACTAGTACGCCTGCGCACAAATAACGGAAACAACGGTTTTAGGAACGCAGAGGGCGCCGAGGACCGCAGCGGGCGCGGAGGGGGTTGGGTTAAAAACAGGGGCGGTCATGGGCGGTTGGTTGCATACAGGTTTCCCGCCCCGGGGTGCGTCCTAGGGTCTAGTCGCGCCCCCAAAGGCGTGTCAGGTTCCGCCTGTAGCGCGGTGAGTATTCGCGCCCATTCGCGCCCATTCGCGCTTCAATGGCCCGCTTCGCCTCGGCCCCGCACGAGTCTATTCGTGGCACGAGTCGATCGGCGCCGAAGGCCCTCTTTCGCCAAGCCGCACAGGGCGCCAAGAAAAAACCTTTTTTTCTCTGCGCCCCCTGCGGTTCTCGGCGTGCTCTGCGTTCTGAAAGCGCCTGGGTTGTTTCCGATACTTAGGCGCGACTGGGCTAGTACAGCGGAAATGATGCGCTCTCTGCGGTCCTCTGTGTTCCTAACAGCCGCTGTTTCCGTTGTTTACGGAGGACGCATAGATCACCCTCTATTGCGGGTAGATAAAATACTGAGCGGTTGGGCGTTCCCTAAACGATTAAAATGGCGCGATTTTGTGATCTCGCTTTGATCGAGCTTCCTCAGCAAGGAGGATCCGCCATGAACCGTCTCCACGCCTTTCTGCCCTTTCTGCGCTGGTTTCCGATGTCGCGCGACAGCCTGCGCGCCGACCTGCTGGCCGGCATCACCGTGGCGCTGGTGCTGGTGCCCCAAAGCATGGCCTATGCCCAGTTGGCCGGGTTGCCCGTGGTGTATGGCCTGTATGCCTCTTTCGTGCCGGTGATCGTGGCCTCCCTGTGGGGCTCGTCAAGCCAGTTGCATACCGGCCCGGTGGCCATGCTGTCGCTGATGTCGGCGGCGGCGCTCATCCCCTTCGCCGCCCCGGGCAGCCCGGACTTCATCACCCTGTCTATCATGCTGGCCCTCATGGTGGGCGTGCTGCGGTTGGCGCTGGGGCTGTTCAAGCTTGGCGCCATCGTCAATCTGCTGTCCAGCCCGGTGATCGTCGGCTTCACCAATGCCGCCGCCCTGATCATCGGCCTCTCGCAGTTGAGCAAGATCATCGGCGTACCCTTTCCCCGTTCCGACTTCTACCTGCAAGACCTATGGAACGTGGCGGCCCAGATCGGCAGCACCCACTGGCCGACCCTGGCCTTTGCCATCGGCGCCTACGGCCTGATCGTGGGGCTCAAACGCCTGTGGCCGGCGGCGCCCGGGGTGCTGGCGGCGGTGCTGGTGACCACGGCCTTGTCGGCGGCCATCGGCTTTGAACATAAGGCCGAGGTGGACAAGGCGCAGATTCAGGCCCCGCAAGTGGTGGCGACCCTGGAGGCCTATGCCGAGACCTCGGCGCTGGTGGATCAGCTGACCCGGGAGATCTCCGAAGCCAATCGCGAGGCCGCCCGCCTCGAAAATCAAGGCGACCTGGCGAGCTATGGGCGGGCCTCAGAGCTGCGGGCGGAGGCCGACCTGTTGAGCTATGAGCGCAGCCTCGAAAAGACCCGCAACAGCGCCCTGCGCATCCAATTGCACGGCATGCGGCTGGAAGGGGTGGAAGGCGACCCGGGGCTGCGTTTCTACCTGAAAGGTCAGCTACCGCCCGGTGTTGCAGGGGACGGACGCAACTGGCGCTTCGCCGGCGCCGATGGCGGCATGGTCAGCCTCTCTTCCGGGGGCGCGGTGGTGGGGGACATCCCCACCGGCCTGCCGGCGTTTGCCACGCCCGAGATCGATTGGGGCCTGATGCTCGCCCTGTTGCCGGCGGCCATCGTGATGGCCCTAATCGGCTTCATGGAGGCCACCTCCATCTCCAAGGCCATCGCCACCACCACCGGCGAGCGCATCAATGCCAGCAAGGAGCTGGTGGGGCAGGGCCTGGCCAACATCGCCGGCAGTTTCTTCGGCTCCTATACCGTTAGCGGGTCGTTTTCACGCTCGGCGGTGGCGGCCAAAAGCGGGGCCAAAACCGGCCTGTTCGCCATTATCAGCGCCCTGGCGGTGGTCCTGGTGCTATTGTTTTTCACCGCCTACCTGTATGCCCTGCCGCAGTCGGTGCTGGCGGTGATCGTGATGATGGCGGTGTTCGGCCTGATCCGCATCGCCCCCTTGGTGCATGCCTGGAAGGTGGACCGCACCGACTCCCTCATCGGCATCATCACCTTCTTCGCCACCCTGGCCATGGCCCCGGCCATCGCCAACGGCATCCTGCTAGGCATCGCCATCACCCTGCTGGTGTATCTGGTTCGCAGCATGAAACCGCGTGCGGAGATCGTCGCTCGCAAACCCGACGGCACCCTCGGCGGCATTCGCGCCCACCAACTCGCGCCCATTAGCGACACCGTGGTGCCGGTGCGTTTCGACGGTTCGCTGACCTTCTCCAATATCGCCTATTTCGAGGACATCGTGCTCGAAGCCCGGGCCGACTTCCCCCAGGCCAAGGCGATCCTGATCATCGGCAGCGGCATTAACGAAATCGACGCATCGGGCGAAGAGAAGGTGCGTGAAGTGGGCAAACAATTGCGCAGCGTCGGGGTGCAAATCTACTTCAGCGGCCTCAAGCATCAGGTGCTTTCAGTCATGCAGCGCACCGGCCTCTTCGATGAATGCGGCCCCGAGCATTTTTTCTCCAGCAAAGAGCGGGCGCTGGAGGAGTTGCTGGGGCGCTACGACCACGAGGAAGGCAACCCGCAAGACCCCGCCCGCGCCCCCGCCTGACGGCAATCATCTTCTCCTCCCCCCGGAGGAGGTGGGAGGGAGCGCTGCGGCGAGAAGGGCGCAAGCCTATGAATTCAAGAGACCCCCCCCTGTCCCACCCCCGGCGGGGGAGAAAACCCTGGGCCGTCGAAGGTTTTAACCCTATTCCTCTGCGCCCCCTGCGCCCCTAAGCGGCGGTGTTTCCGTTATCCGTGCGCAGGCGTACTCGGCGCCCCGCACTAAGCACTAGCCACTGACCACTGACCACTAACCACTGACCACTAACCACTGACCACTGACCACTAACCACTGACCACTAACCACTGACCACTAACCACTAACCACTAACCACTAACCACTAACCACTAACCACTAACCACTAACCACTAGCCACTAACCACTGACCACTGACCACTGACCACTAACCTCCCGCCTGATCCTGCCAAGCGGCCCAATAGTCGCCAAACCGCTTTTCCAGGCGCTTGGGCTTACTGGAGTAAATCTTGCGCCCCAAAGGCTCGGCCGCCGCCCGCAGTTCGTTGCGGCGGCGGGTGATCAGGGTGTGAAAGGCCTCCAGGTCGGTGCTGGGCGGGAACCGTTGCGGTTCACCATTCAAGGTCTCGGCCAGCACCGCCAAGTCATGTTCGTCACCGAGGTAGTCGGAGAGTTGATGCAGTTCCTTGCGATAGGCCTTAATCGGCTTTTTCCAAAGATCCTGCAATAACCGCGCATGGTAACGGTGGTATTTCACCCGCTTGCGCCATTCATGGAAGCGCTCGGTGTTCGGTTTTGCATAGGCCTTGGCCATGGCCCTGCGGCCCCGTTTATAGACCTTCTTGAAACCGCCGGCCACCGCCTTGTACCCCTTGGCGTCCAGCGTCCAATGCTCGGCGCGTTCGCGCACAGCCTGCATGTCTTGCCGAAACGCCTCCAGCTTGTCCGCCACCTTGTCGCTGTCCGCCGCCCGCTCATCCCGACGCTGCACCAGCTTTTCCCGCAACGCGGCGAAGCTCTCCGGTTGCAGCTCGGCGGCGTAGTGCCGCATCAGCTCGTCAAAGGTCTCCAACACCGCCTGGGCGTCGCGGGCAAAGGACAGACGCCCGGCCGCCTGCCTCAAGGCGCGGTTCTCCAGCTTATAGGTCTGTTCAAAGCGGGGACGGGTAAGACGCACCAAACCGCGCAGCTTTTTGCAGCGTTTGCGCACCTGATGCACCGTTTGATGGGTGTCTAGGTCGCGATCGTCGAGTTCCTCCAACGCGGAATCGATCTGCTCGCAGGCGATGCGGCGCAGGTTCTGCTCCGCCGATTGATCGGCTTTAAAGCGATAACTCATGGTCAACTGGCCTCCAGGCCGAGCGCGCTCGGCGATCGACGGTCGGGGTGGGTGGATTCCTAGTTAACCCATTGGGGTGAAGGCCGCTGAGCACAACCCCTGCGGCGCCCGCACCTCAGCCCGGCCAACCCGAACACAGATCAGCGTTCATTCCTCGGCCCCTCGGCTTTCGTTGTTCGCACGCCACTGAGTGGGCAGGCGCGCCGAACCAGCGCGGCGTTCATTAACGCTGGAGTGTCAAGCGCGAGTTTGACCCCAAGGCGGGTTTCCGCTAGGCCGCGGACGCTGCCAAACGAGCGTTATGCCTTTAATCTGCGATACAGGCGTTTCAATTCAGATATTACCGTAGGCGGCCTTGATCATCGTTCCGGCCACCCTGTCCTCTATGCGGCGCGCATCTGCGGGGCGTCGAGCAGCGAAGCCCGGGGGTTTCGGGGTCGCTTTTGCGCCGGTCGCGACGGCATCGGCAGTCGCTTGAGCAAGGCGTCGAACATCGGCTCCGGAGCCTGGCCGAAGAGACGCTGCGCGGCGGTGGTTCCGTCCGCTCGCAGGATATGAAAATTATGCACCGCACTCAGCGCCCGGAGCTTGCGATTGCTCAGTCTGTGCCGCCCGTGGTGATGTAGCGAGAGCTGCCCGTTGCGCCCCTCAACGCAGGAGCTGCTGCGCTGGAAGAGGTCCGCGCACTCGTAGGCGGTGCGTTCCAACTCCTCCCGCTCCTGCGCCCCAAGCCGCTGCAACGGGTGCTCGGCATGCTGGAGGCCGGCCCGTAGTTGGTCACGGGTTTGCTCGATTCGGTGACGCTGTTCGGCGCGGCCGGCGCGTTGCGCCGCACGATCCAGGTAGGCGGCCGGGATCAATTCGTCGAACAGGCAACGCTCGATCTCCAGCGGCAGGTTGAGCGCTTCGACCCGCGCCTGCACCGTGGCGAAGAAGAAGGCCAGAGTGGCAATCAGCTGTGTCGTGATGCGCTGCGCCTTGTCGATGCGCTCGCGCGCCCGCTGCGGCGGATTCGCGGCCTGCGCAAGCTCCGCGAGGCGCGCCCAGATCACCTCGAAGCGAACCTCAGCCCGCAGCGGCGTCTGCGCTTTCCCGCTGTCCAGATCATAGGGGTGATGGAC
>JAABTK010000058.1 GCA_011389885.1 Gammaproteobacteria bacterium
AGGGGTCCGCATACCCTTTCCGCAACAGGATATCCATGTTCTGGACCTGCCGCCGAAATCCGGTGCGGGGCTGGTTTTAGGCTGACAATCCATAGGATCACCCAATGAAAATAAGTTTATATTCGAGCATTTGCAAAACATTTTCACCTTTATTAATTACTTGTCTAACAGGGCTGCCGTCCTGCTTGGCAGCCGACGATGCGTCGGTCCGTTTCATCGATCGCGGAGGAGATTTGGGTGTGCATTTTATCGACGAGGATGTGCAAAGTGTGGGCTGGACCGACATTGATGGCGACGGCTGGGAGGATCTATGGATCGCAGGTCATTACATGTCTGATCGGCATTTGCGCTCGAAGCTTTACCGCAATCTTGAAGGGGAAGGGTTTTCAAATGTCTGGCCGCTTTTGCACCGCGCCCCCTTCTTTACCGATGCTCATGGTAGTTATTGGATCGATTTCGATCGCGATGGCGATCTGGATCTTTATGTGGTGGCCGGGGGGGGCGGTGGAGTAGGCAAGAAGGGAGATCCAAGCCTGCTTTTTCGGAACGATCAAGACAAGCTTATCGAAATCGGCGCCAAGGCGGGGATAGCAGATGAAACCGCCAGGGGGCGTTTTGGGTTTCCGTTTGACTTCAATGCGGATGGCTATCTCGATTTGTTGGTGATCAATGAGCCCCGCCATGACGGGGCTCCATCCTTGAACCGGTTGTTTTTGGGGACGGAAGACCAGGGGCGTTTTCGAACCCATCCACTGACTGCCGACTTCGCCGGGTTAGGAATATCAGAACTACTGGTGGCCAGTTCCGAATTGACAGGGATCCCCGAGCGGCTATTAAAGCCCCTTGAGACAGGGATCGAGGATCCGGGGCTTAGGAGAGCGGGAGTAAGAGCTTATTACAACGACAATTCGCTATCCGTTTCCATCGCAGATCTCAACGGCGACTTGAAAGATGACGTGGTGGCTTTTCAGCGCGCCGCCCGTCCCCGGATACCCTGCTATGTCCCGGCGAAAAGCTCGGACGCTTTTATGGTGATCCTTCCGAAGCCAGACGTTGGGGAGTTCAGTCGCTTTCGTTTTCACTCCACTCAGCCGGTCAAATTTCAAACCTCTTATATTGTGAATCACAAGATGGCGGTGGGCGAACGGCTATTCGACCGAGTGGAACATCTGCTGCTTCGTCCGTTCGGCCCTTTTGCGGCGCCGGTGCCGGTCAATGCTACAAAAAAGGCTGAGCTGGTGGTGTCCTATGATGCCGGCGAAGCCAGCTGGCAATTAAGCCTGGATCACCGCTTGGGGCGCGATCTACATTTTGTGATCGAGCCCTTAAGCGACGCCGTGGCGATCCAACCATTGGGCGAACGCTGCCCGTTGCCTGAATCTCGGCCGGTACAGGTTTGGTTGAGTGGAGTGAATGGTTACCAGGCGATATCATTGGCGCCGGCGAATAATCAGCGTTTTCTTCCGGCCATGGTGCTAACGGGCGATTTTGACAATGATATGGATGTTGACCTGTACGTGGTTAACGCATCGGCTGCAGAAAATTTACCTGATATATGGTTCGAAAATCGGTTAGAGGGTGAAGGTGGTTTCAAGCCCCATTCGGTAGCGGCTGATATGGGCTATTCCGAGCCCGGTTTCTTCGTGTATGAACTGATCCCCGCGCCTCATGCGATCGCAGGCGATTACGACAACGATGGGTTTCTTGATATCTTTGTTGCTGGGAGGCACTACTATTCCTGGATGGCGCCGCGCTTGAAAGCCGGAACACCACACCAGCTGATGCGAAATCAAGGCAATGCCAACCACTGGATCACTATTGATCTCGGCGGCACCTTGAGTCCGTTGGGCGCTCTAGTGGAGGTAGAAGCGGGGGATAGGGTTCAGCGCAGGGTCTATACTGCTGGAGTCCGTGGCTATCAGCAGGACAGCCGTTTGCTGCATTTCGGTTTAGGTTTGCATGAAAAAGCGGACCGAATCCGGGTTCGCTGGCGTAAAGGGGAAGTTCGCGAGCTGGAGGATGTGCGGGCAAATCAGCACCTTATTGTGTCGCCACTGCATTGACCCGAGGTATAATAAGCTTGGCTAAACTGGTCAAGCACTCCTTCTAGTCGGCGGCAGCGTCGAAGTCAATATAAGTTCGAGCAATAATTCAGGTGGTGATAAGATGATGAATGTGCAACAGTCTCTAGACTTTTTGGATCAAGTGGTGTCTAAAAACAGGATCTCTATTTTACGGAGGATAATGTGCGCTCGCCAGAAGCCGCCCTCTGCAAGAATAATTCAATTTTGGGATAAGGAGCCCCCGGAGCAGATCAGCAGGATTCTTGAGAACAATCAAGAACTTTGTATCCGGCGTGGGGTGGAGTATGTTCGATACGATCAGAAATCCGCAGCGGAATTCTTGAACCGGCATTTCGATCCTCGAACCTTGCGGGCCTATGAATTCTCGCCGCACCCCGCGATGAAGGCCGATTTGTTTCGTTTGGCCGAGATTTATTATTATGGCGGGTGGTATGTGGATGCCGATCTGGCGTTGCGGGCGGACTTTTACAAAATGACCGGATTGAAGGGTTCTGCGGTGTTTTTCAAATGGGATGAGACGAAACGCAGGAATATTTGCAATTGGTTATTCGGGGCTCAGCCAAAAAACGAGGTGATATTGAATGCCTTATACAAAACCCGGGATAGTATTCTGTCTTTCAGCCAAAACAATGAGACAGAGTTGGTGCGGCGAATATTGACTGTCTCGGGTCCGGCGATGTTCACACGCAGTATTGCAGACTATCTGTCGCGACATCCTCGCCAGATTGGTAGCTACGGGATCCGAACGGTAGTGGAGGCCTATATGTATGTTCAGAATGGTCCCGCTTTCCTCGGCGCGCCGTTGGAGTACAAACAGACGGAAAAACACTGGCTGAAGGCCGCTAAGCGCTGAACGGAAATTAAGTTCTATCGAAGTCTGTCATGCACCGAATCCGTAATCGTCGAAGTAAGGCTGGCAGAGTTTGACGATTTCGTTTATTTGCTCCTGGCCTAGCATTCCCTTGTACCGATTCCTCTCCGGGTGTGTGGCTGTTTTTGGGATCTTTGCTAAGTGATGCTCGCCGATAAAATCGAGTATTTGGTCCACCTCATGTTGCGGATTCGTCGCCACGTTCTCGTAGCCCACTTCCAGCAGACGACTGCCTGCAATCTGCTTGTAACCGTCGATGATCTGCATCGCCTCCAGCCAGTAATTCGTGGCCCCATAGAGGTCGTTTACCGACATGACCTTGCCTTCGAATAGGCTGGTTACCACATTTAGTGGGTTTCGGTAGATGTGGATGAACTGCGCGTCTGGAAATTGCCTGCTGAGCAACAGGATGCCATAGATGTTTTGCGGACTCTTGTCAAACCAGCGGCTTTTCCGATTGCCCTGTTTTTCCAAGTAGAGGCGAGCATAGCGCTCGTTGAGATCGCCCCTGGAGACGGATGCGGCGAGCACCTCCTCAAATTCTTCGGCGGAGATGTGATCAAGATTGCGCTGTTGTTTTATATGCGGGTTTTGTTGATAGGGATGAATGTAACGGGGCGTCTTGAACGGATCGCTCCAACGGAAAAAGTGAGTCTCTTCGGGGCACTCCAGCTTAGGATGAAGGCGTAACAGATCCCGTAGCATCGTAGTGCCCGAGCGGACGCAGCCTAGGATAAAAAACGGTGCTTTCGGTTGAGCGCTGCGAGTGCGGTTGTGAAGCAGTTTGTTGAGCATGGAAACAGGCCTTTCCTCAAGGGGCTGGTCAATCGTGGAGCCGATGGGCTCGGATCCCGGAAATTGCGATGCCCAGGTTTCGGTTGGTATTGTGTTGAATGCCTTCGGCATGCGGGGCGGGCTTTCTTATTGTATTACCGATTCGGATTTTGAGCACCTGCGGGCCAGTGACATGCAAAGCCGTTGCTGGGATCACGGTAGAGCATTCCCAAGGCGATTCGCAATCTGCCCAATGCAGTTCCAGGGGCCGATCATTCAGGCTCAAAGCCAATTCGTGTAGCTGGTTTGGATCCATGCGGTCTACGATTTGGAGTTTCAGTCGATAATTCTGTCCCGGCGCCAACGGTAGATCCAACAGGCTTTCCCTACCCGGTCCGGTCCAACGCCGAAAGCCTCGCCCTGGTTCCAGCTCCCGTTGCATCCAACCCGAACCAGAGAGGGGCTCACGAAAGTCCCAAGTCAATGCTGTACAAGGCGGGTGATGAAGCCGATAGGTCTCCAGGAACCGTTGTTTCGGCAACGCTATATCCAACAACCTCCACCGCTCCTGGAAGATGCTCGCAGCATGCCGATATAGGGCTGTTTCAAGGGCTGTAGTCGCCTCGATCAACTCTCGGGTCTCAGCCGATAGGGTGGGGCGGCCCGAGATGCCTGTATTAAGTGCCGGCAGATCAGCCGGCGCGCGCAAGCCTAATTGACAGGCGGCAAGGCGTACGCTGTCTGCAAAGCGTTCAGTCAGCCCTACGAATTCCATGGCGCCGAGACGGTTTGTTGCTCGTTCCAGGGTCTTCTCGGGATCTTCCTGGCCCCGTGCGGCGTTGAAGGCCTTTTGGAAGTCGGCTGGCGTGCCGGATTCTCGCGCCAGTCGTCGCAACACGTTGCCCGGTAGGTTTTGGCCCAGCATGCGGATTTGCCGATTTTCGATCTCCCAGCGTAGCTCGGGATCGTTCACGAACCCCCTGAGGTCGAGGTTGCCCTTGTTAATCCGCTGATACAACGGATGTCCGGGGTCGCGGCGAATGTATTCGAAGTGGGAGATTGCACGTTCCACCGGGTCGCGCAGCAGGGTGAGTGTGAATGGGCGGTCGGGCAAATAATGAATTAGGTTGTAGCCGAGGTGGCCGCGAAACAGCCGGTAGCGGGCGAGCTGTTCCTCAGGGATCCGGGTCAGCGAGAAGAAGTCATAGGCCGGACAAATCTCGTCGATATGGAAGGCGTTTTCCAACAACACCCGAAAGGAGGTGCCCGCCGCCTTGGGGATATGCAGGAAATAGACCGGGCGGTCTGTATTATGGAATTGCAGCACCATTTCAAGCCGGCTTTTCCAACAGGTCAACCCGGTGCGGGTTGATGAATTCCACGCCCTCCGGGGTCCGGTGGGCCTCGAATTTCGCCTTTACGGTTTCGAGCAGGTCGTCGTCGAGTTGGTGATCGGTGTGTGTTACGCCGATAACGCGGTCCTCGAATTCTGCGAAGTTTGCGAACCGGCTGCTGGACTCGAAGAAGATCTGTTCCGCCAGGCGCAGCGGCCCGCGCTCGGTGGCCCGTTGCACCGCCGCGAAGGCCGCGGTGCGCACCTGCTGTTCGTCGTGGAATAGGCGCAGGATGTCGTTGAAGTCGCCGCGATACACCGGCTCCGAGAGGTAGGCGCGACCGCCGGGGCGCAGCACGCGGGCGATTTCGGCCAGGGCCTGGTCTATCACCGCCACCGGCACATGATGCAGGGACTTGAGCATAATCACGGCATCGATGCTGGCGTCGGGCTGGTCGATGGCCTCGGCCCCGCCGGCGACGAAGGTCACCCCGGGCAGGTCGCCGATGGCCAGGTTCTTTGCATGCTGTTCGCGGTCTACCTCGGTGGCGATGATGGCCGCGGTGTCGAAGGCCTCCGCCAGCCGACGGGTGGTCTCGGCCTTGCCGCATCCCAGCTCCAGCAGGCGCGCGCCATGCAGCGGCAACACGCGCGCCATGATCTCGAAATCGCTGCTGCGGAAGTAGGCTTCGGGGTGGTCGATTCGCATCGCTGGGGTGCTCATTCGGGGTCCTCTCGGTTGCGGTCAAAGGGTTTCATTTGGGGCGTCTCGACGGGTTTTCGAGCCCCGGGTCCGCGCCAAAGCGGCGCACATATTCGTACATTACGATGGAGGCCGCAACGCTTACGTTCAGGCTCTCCACCAAGCCGAACTGGGGGATGGATAGGCCGCGGATGTCGGGATAGCTCGCCGGGTCGAAGCTCAAGCCGCGCTCTTCGTGGCCGAAGACGAAGGCGCTTCGGGGCGGGAAGCGGGCGGTTATCAACGGCTCGCCCGCTCCCGCCTGCAAGGTGAACAGTTGATAGGCTCGGGCCTTGAGATGGCGGTGACTGGCCTCGAAGTCGTCGAAGAAACGCGCTGGCACCCGCCGGAAGGAGCCCTTGGCCGGGGCCGGGTCGAAGGGGCCGATGTTGATCAAATGGATCTCGGTCCCGCCGAAGGCCTCGGCGCTGCGAAAGATCTTCGGCACATTGAACCCGGCCTTCAGGTGGTCCAGCACCAGGACGAACGCATGCGGCCCCGGCTGCGCCAGCAGGTTGCGGTTGCGGTGTTTGCGGTAACGCAACAGGGCCTGATTTCGGGCGTGGCTCTTGGGTTTTCGCAAGGACATCGATAGCCGGCGGCAAAAGACGCTATTTTGCCTGAAAACGGCCGCGCGTGCGCTTTGGATTTCGGCGCGAGCGCAGGCGGTGTAGAATGCTCGGCATTCGAACGGACAGGAGTTGCACGACCGATGAAAACCGAATCGCCCTTTATCTTCGACGCCGAAGAGGCCACTTTCCCAGCCAAGGTGATCGATGCCTCGCATCGGCAGCCGGTGATGGCGGACTTTTGGGCCGACTGGTGCGCGCCCTGCATCAGCCTTGCGCCGCACCTGGAGCGGGTGATCAACGATTATCAAGGCCGCATCCTGCTGGCCAAGGTGGAGGCGGACGACAATATGAAATTGGCGGGACACTACAAACTGCGCGGGTTTCCCACGGTGATTTTGTTCCACAATGGGGAGGAGCTGGGCCGCTTCGCGGGTTCCCGCGCCAGCCACTGGATCCGTGACTGGATCGACCAGCACCTGGGCGCCGGGGGGCTTGCCGCGGATGGATGATCGGCAGCGGCCGCGATGGCTCAAGGCGTGGGTGGTCGGCTTGGCGGCGGGGTTCTTTTGTGCGCCATTGCCGGCTGCGCAATCTCCGACCACCGGGCCCGGGATCCGGGCAACGGCCGAGGTTCAACCAGCGCCAGCGAGCCCGGTCGAAACCGTTCGCGCCATTTCCGATCAACTGGCGGTTTTGCTGCGCACCCAGCGCGCACGGCTTTTGCTGGAGCCCGCATTCCTGCGTGCTCAGGTGCATCGGCTGCTGGAAAAACACCTGGCCTACGACGGCCTCGCGCAGCGGATTCTCGGCCCGCACTGGCGCACGGCCTCGCCCGAGCAGCGGGCCGCCTTTAGCGCCGAGTTTCGGCGTATGCTTGAACGCAGCGCCGCCGCCACCGCCCCTTTGGCCCTGGGGCTGCTGGAGGAGTGGGAGCTGCGTTTCGCCCCCATGCCGCCGGTGACCGAGGCCGAGCAGGCGGCGGTGCGCTTTGAGGTGCAGACCCGAAGGGGCAAGCTCGAAATGGAGGCCCATTTGCAACGGGCCGGGCGGGGCTGGCGGGTGTTGGACGTGGCGGTCAACGGCATCGGCCTTTCGGATCTCTATCGCCGCAGCTTTCGTGGGCGCGCCCAACGCGAGGGCATGGCCGGCCTGACATCCGCCCTGGAGACCTGGAACCGGCAACGCGAGGGCGCGTCTTGACAACCAGGGTCTTCGGGCCTTGGCGTCCATCCCTGATCACGCCCGACGGGTTTCCGATGGGCCTTTGCTAGTATCATTACAACCAATCGAATGGTGAACAACAATGGCGCGCAACAAGATTTACGCGGGTATAGACAGTGATCCGCAGGGGGGGATGAACCCCACCGGCAACATTATTCGGGATGCCTGGGTGTTTGGTCTGCTCCCCGAGGAGGAGACCTGCGCCGGCTGGGCCGTGCAGGGCATTGAGGCCCTCTACGACCAGGTCGCCAAGGCTTGGGAACCTTATGCCGGCATCCCCTCGCGCCTGCCGCCGGAGCTGCGCGAACGTCACCACCGGATCTATGAAGAGGCCGTGAAGCAGGCCAAGGCCAAGGGCTGGGATCCCGACGGCGCCTTGCGCGACGAAGCCTGATGCCGGACCGATCGGGGGAGATCTTCTTTCGGCCGGAAGCCATCGCCATCGAGCGCCTGACGATCCCGGCGCCGCTCTACAACCAGTGTCGGCTGACGCTCGCCCATTGCGACCAGGATTACGTCTTCGTGCCGGTGCGATCGATGCAGATCCAGACGGTGATCGACCGTGATGAGGTGGTCTTCGTGGATAACCTGGCGTATGCGGTTCAGGATGGCGAGGGCGGCAAGCTGATGCGCCTGGCCTGGCGTTTCCGCCGCGATGTGGAGCGTTTGAGTCTCAACGCGCCGGCGCCGATTCTGTTGGAGTACTACGACGAGGAGGCGCGTCAGCTGCACACGCGGCTGATCACCGAGTTCAAGAAGGCGCTGGATATCCTGGAACAGCGTTACAAAAAGCAGGGCTGCGAGGCGCGCAGCCGCAAGGTGGTGCCGTTCAAGCGGTGAGGGTCTGGGGCCAACACGGAACAACGGCTTTTAGGCGAAATGGGCTTGAACCGCGAATGGACGCGAATATTCACTTCGCTACAGGCGGAACTTACGCGCCAGCGGGTGCGCATCATAGGGCTAGTCCTAGCGCCTAGTGCAGCCGTGCATAGCGGGGCCTTGGAGTACGCGCCTTGGCGTGTGCGGGCCAGGGCGCACAGCCCGAGGGCTGTACTCCAGCGGCCTGGCGCGATCTTCGCGGGCGCTGCGTTGCCAGTGGCGAACCACGGTCTTTTGCGCCCCATACCGGACTGGCACGCGTAGATCGACACCGAAGGCCCTCTCTCGCCAAGACGCAAAGGGCGCTAGGAAAAAACCTTTTCTTCTCTGCGCTCTCTGCGCTCTCTGCGCGCTCTGCGTTCCTAAATGGCGTTGTTTCCTTTATTTGTGCGCAGGCGTGCTCGCCCCTGCAAACTACCCCGTTAAGGCGGCAAACACATTGGGCAGTCTTTCGGGCAGCCGCTCTACGTTGTCTACGATGGAGTAGTTGTTTTCGCCGAAGATGCGGGCGACGTAGCGGTCGGCGTCGGGGTCGAGGGTGAGGCAGTAGGTGTAAATACCCTGCATGGTCAGGTCTTCCACCGCCTTTTTCGCATCATTGCGCAGGTACTGGGGGTCGCGTTCGTCGATGTCCGACGGCTCGCCGTCGGTGACCAGCAGCACCAGGCGTTTTTGCGCGCTCTGTTGGGTGAGGTGCCAGCCGGCGTGGCGCAGGGCCGCGCCCATGCGGGTGGAGAGTCCGCCCTGCATGGCGGCCATGCGCGACTTGGCCTCGTCGTCGTAGCCCTGCTCGAAGTTCTTGAAGCGGTAGTACTGCACGTCGTGGCGGCCGTCGGAGGCGAAGCCATGCACCGCGAAGTTGTCGCCGATGGAGTCGATGGCCCAGGCCAGCAGGCCGGCGGACTCGCGGGTGAGGTCGAGGATGCTCGGTTGCTCTTCGTAGCCGTCTTCGCCCTCGGCGATGTCGCCGATCTTCTCGTTGGTGGACTCGGAGAGATCCAGCAGCAGCACGATGGAAAGGTCCCGAATGTGGCGCGAGATGCGGATGTTGATTCGGGGGTCGGGCATGACGCCGCGCCGAATGTCGATCATGGCCCGCACCGCGGCGTTCAGATCCAGCTCCTCGCCTTCCTCGTAGCCCCGGCGGCGCACGATGCCCTGGGGCTGCATGGCGTCGATCAAGTGCCGGATGCGCGAGGCGATGGGCTTGTGTTTGGTGAGGATCGCGTCCATCACCTCGGGGTCGCCCCGGCCCTGCTTGCGCTCGATCACGGTGGCCCAGTCGGGGCGCGCCAGTTGGACGTGATAATCCCACTCGTGATAGTGGTAGGGGTCGGAGATGGGCTCCACGCCCTCGGCCTGGTTCCAGCTCTTGGTGGTCTCCAGGTCGTCCTCGTAGGGGAAGAGCTCGGTGGAGAGGACCAGGATTTCGTCGGGATCGTCATGGGTCATTTCCGAGTCGAGTTCGTTGACGAACTCCATCAGGCCCACATTGCGGCGCACCGGACCCCGGTGCGAGGGCAGGTAGTCCACGCCCTGGGTCTCGAACAGGTTCTCGGAAAAGGCCCAGATGTAGCGGTTGTCGTCGCGATAGGGCAGCGGCCAGTCGCTGAGGATGCGCACGCTGGGGATCTTGGCGATGGACTGAATGCGGTTGTAGAAATCCACTCCGGCCATCCAGCTCAGGTTGCGGGCGTAGGGGTCGGCCTCCAGCTTGGCGCGGAACTCGGCGCCGACCTGGTTGACCAGGTCTTTGGAATCCCGGTACTCGGGGTCCATGATGGCGCGGGTGGTGCGCAGCATCAGGTCCAGGGTCTCATGGGGGCGGCCGAATTCGTCGTCCGCGTCCGGCTGGGCGATCAAGAAGCTGAGCCATAGCTTGCGCAGCCCGGGGAATTCGCGATAGGCGAGGTACTCGACCCGGGCGTCTTCAAACATTTCGATGAAGCGCATTTGCGCCTGGGACAGCTCTTCGCCGGAGATCGGCTCGCGGGTGTAGACCATGTGGGCGGCGCAATGGGCGGCAGCGGCGCGATAGATCTCCATGCCGTCGATGCCGCGAAACGGGTCGTAGGCGTCCGGCACATGGATCTGAAAGCCCTCGATAAACGGCTTCAGCCCCCGTTTGGTCTCGAAGTCGCCGGCGGTGGGGCGCATGAAGAAGGCCCGCGCCCACAGCGCCCGCAGGTAGAAGTTGAGCTTGCGTTGGTTGTTAACGAACAGGGTGCCGCGGCGCTCGGCCTTGAGCACCGCGCGCGAGGACTCGGTGTCCAGCGAGAAGTAGGCCATCTGGCCGTCGAGGTCGCGCTGGTGGGCCTGGGCGCCGAACATCACCCAGCGCCGCAGGCCGCCGAGGGTCAGCTTGGAGAGCAGTTCGTCCAGGTTCTCCATCATCGGCCGCAGACCGCGGGGGGTCTTGCCGGTCATTTGATGCAGCAGTTTCAGGTAGCCCCGCATCACCTCGGCGTCGCCCAGGCGCGATGCGACGAGGTGCATGTTGGCCACGATGAGCGTAATCACGCTGCCGGAGGTGTGAGAGGCCAGCTTCATTAACGCCTCGACGATGTCGGGGATGATGTCCTCGCCGACCTCCTTGGCCACCCCGGGCATTTCCTGTACATAGGTCAGGACTAGGTCCTGGCCCCGCCCCATGACGCACATGGCGCGCATGCCTTCGAGGTAGTTTTGCAGGCCGCGCGGCGACATGACCCGCTGCGCCTCGTGGTACGAGGATTCGAGCGCTTCCAGATGCTCGTGATTCGCCTCGTTCAGGCAACTGACGTATTCTTTGAAATCTATGCTCATGGCCGTTCACCTAGGTGTCTTGCTGCTCCGATTGCAGGCCCGGCGCAGGCCGGATCGATCCGGCTGCAACAGGCCCCGAGCCCAAGTCACAGACTCGGGCCAAGCGCGCTGGGGATCAGAAGTAGGTATTGACGGCGGCCCCCAGGGTGTCGCGCATATCCGGGTCGTCGGTCAGCGGGGTGACCAGGGCCATCTGGCAGGCGTCGCCGGGGTTGATGCCCTTGGCCACCAGTTGCGCGGCGTAGACTAGCAGGCGGGTGGACATGCCCTCGTCCAGGCCATGGCCCTTGAGGTTGCGCGAGCGGTGGGCGATCTGCACCAGCTTGTCGGCCACGTCGCGCTCGACACCGCCTTCGTGGGTCACGATCTCGATTTCGATCTCGGAGCTGGGGTAGTCGAAGTCGAGGCCGCCGAAACGCTGCTTGGTGGACTGCTTGAGGTCCTTCATCAGCGACTGATAACCGGGGTTGTAAGAGATCACGATCTGAAAATCATCATGGGCCTTCACCAGCTCGCCCTTCTTCTCCAGCGGCAGCTCGCGGCGGTGGTCGGTCAGGGGGTGGATCACCACTGTGGTATCCTGGCGCGCCTCCACCACCTCGTCGAGGTAGCAGATGGCGCCGATGCGGGCGGCCACGGTCAGCGGGCCGTCTTGCCATTTGGTGCCGGTGGCGTCGAGCAGGAAGCGGCCCACCAGGTCGGAGGCGGTCATGTCTTCGTTACACGCCACCGTAATCAAAGGCTTTTGCAGCTTCCACGCCATGTATTCCACGAAGCGCGACTTGCCGCAGCCGGTGGGGCCCTTGAGCATCACCGGCATGCGTGCGTCGTAGGCCGCTTGGTACATCTCCACTTCGTTCTTGACCGAGCGGTAGTAGGGTTCGTTTTGGATCAGGTACTGGTCGCGGTTGAACTCGCTCATGATTGTAAGCCTCCAGCATTCAGCGGCCAGCTGCCTGCGTGCAATGGCAGCCACCGGCGGTTGGTGTTCAGGTGGATGAACTAGCATACGACAGCTGCCAAAAGGGCAGTCAGCAAAAAGTTGGCAGCTGACGGCTGGTAGCTCGAAGAAGCCCCGGCCCGCATGGGCCAGGCAGGGGCTTCGCGCCTAGAGCCGAAGCTTAGGTCGGGGTGCCGCGAAAGATCACCATGGAGGCGCCGGCGCATTGGGCGTAGTTATCCAGGCCCAGCAGGCGCACATGGTTGTCCGGGTGGGCCTTGTGGCAGGCTTCGCACTCGCCCAGGATGGCGTCCACGTCGGTCTCCCCGAACATCGGCAGCTTCCACATATACCAGTAGGAACCGGCGGCGTTCTTGGGCTCGGTGTGCTCGATGGCGGGGTTCCAGCCCTTGGCGACGATGTAGTCGATCTGTTTGCGGATCTGATCGTCTTCCATGGCCGGCAGGTAGGAGAAGGTCTCGAACTTGCGACTGCTGGCGTCGGCCAAGCTGGACTTATAGTCTTGCATTTCGCTCATGGGTATTTCCTCTTAATTGCATTCGAATTCGATGGTTCAAACCGTCGCCAGCCAGCCTTGGCGTGCGGATCAACCGCCCGCGGCTGGCTGTCGAATGATTACTTGTGGGACACGTCCAGCTTATCGACGGTGTCGAACTCGAACTTGATCTCTTTCCAGGTCTCCATGGCGGCCTTCAGCTCGGGGCTGGATTCGGCGGCCGTGGTGAGAACATCCTTGCCTTCCTTCTCCAGCTCGCGGCCCTGGTTGCGGGCCTCGACGCAGGCCTCGACCGCAACGCGGTTGGCCGCGGCGCCGGCGGCGTTGCCCCAGGGGTGTCCGAGGGTGCCGCCGCCGAACTGCAGCACCGAGTCGTCGCCGAAGATGGAGACCAGCGCCGGCATGTGCCAGACGTGGATGCCGCCGGAAGCGACCGGGATCACGCCGGGCATGGAGCCCCAGTCTTGATCGAAGAAGATGCCGCGGCTGCGGTCTTCCTTGATATAGGAGTCGCGCATGAGGTCGATCCAGCCTAGGGTGGCCTCGCGGTCGCCTTCCAGCTTGCCCACCACGGTGCCGGAGTGCAGGTGGTCGCCGCCGGACAGGCGCAGGGCCTTGGTCAGCACGCGGAAGTGGATGCCGTGGTGCGGGTTGCGGTCGAGCACCGCATGCATGGCGCGGTGGATGTGCAGCAGTATGCCGTTGTCACGGCACCACTGGGCCAGGCCGGTGTTGGCGCAGAAGCCGCCGGTCAGGTAGTCATGCATGATGATCGGGGCGCCGATTTCTTTGGCGTATTCGGCGCGCTTGAACATCTCGTCCGGGGTCGGGGCGGTCACGTTCAGGTAGTGACCCTTGCGCTCGCCGGTCTCGGCCTCGGCCTTCAGAATGGCCTCCATCACGAAGTCGAAACGCTGACGCCAGCGCATGAACGGCTGGGAGTTGACGTTTTCGTCGTCCTTGGTGAAGTCCAGGCCGCCGCGCAGGCCTTCGTAGCAGGCGCGGCCGTAGTTCTTGGCCGACAGGCCCAGCTTGGGTTTAATGGTGCAGCCGAGCATCGGGCGACCATACTTGTTCATGATGTCGCGCTCGGTCTGGATGCCGTGGGGCGGACCGTTGCAGGTCATCACATAGGCCAGCGGGAAGCGCACGTCTTCCAGGCGCAGGGCGCGCACGGCCTTGAAGCCGAACACATTACCCACCAGGGAGGTGAACACGTTGACCACCGAACCCTCTTCGAACAGGTCGATCGGGTAGGCGATGAAGGCGTAGAAGCAGGTGTCGTCGCCGGGCACGTCTTCGATGGCGTAGGCGCGGCCCTTGTAGTAGTCGAGGTCGGTCAGCAGGTCCGTCCACACCGTGGTCCAGGTGCCGGTGGAAGACTCGGCGGCCACCGCGGCGGCGGCCTCTTCACGCGGCACGCCAGCCTGCGGCACGATCTTGAAACACGCCAGAATATCGGTGTCGGCCGGGGTGTAGTCCGGCATCCAGTATGTTTCGCGGTACTCTTTTACGCCCGCGTCATAGGTCTTAGCCATGGTGGCAAGTCTCCTCAAGTTATGTTTCGGGACCTGGACGACGATTTAGGTGGATTCCGGGTGTCGCCCCTGGTTCGTGCTTGCGGGATAGACTTTAGCCAATCGGTCCAATAAATGAAACTTGATTGTTTTTATCGGCAAGATAAGTAAATATTTATGCAACGCCCGACAGCCATTACCCCAGGGGTGCGCGGGGCATGCTCGCAGCGCCGCAGGGCTTGACTCTGCCGCGTTCGGCGGGGAAGAATCCAGGTTCGACACCATCCCTGAGCAGCGAGAGCGAACCTATGGCAATCCATGGAGGCCCGAGCAAGACCCCGGGCGGCAACATCAATACCGACAAACTCGACCGCGTGGTGGCGGACGCGCGCAAGGCCCGCGACCAGCGCCTGTCGGGCTACCGCGAGCAATCCTTGCGCCTTCATCCCTGGGTCTGCGGGCGCTGCGCGCGCGAGTTCACCCACGCCAATCTGCACGAGCTGACCGTGCATCACAAGGACCACAATCACGACAACAACCCGCCCGACGGCAGCAACTGGGAGAACCTCTGCCTCTACTGCCACGACCACGAGCACCAAAAGTACGAGGAGCACCTGCGCGGGGTCGGCGCCTACAAGGACGAAAAGAAGGGCGGGGCCACCTTCAATCCCTTCGGCGACCTTAAGTCCCTGTTGGGAAAGGGCGGCGATTGAGCCGCTCCGGCAACGACGCGGTCGAGGCCTTTCGCCGGGCCCATGCGGGGTTGCTGTTGCGCAGCTACCGGCATTGGACCGGCGAGCCGCTGGCGCCCGAGGCGACGGCGGACCCGGCCCGCTGGCTGTATCACGCGCCCTTCGCGCTGCTATCCCATGGCGGCGGCGCGGACCCGGTGTTCAATTACGCCAACCTGAGCGCGCAGCGGCTATTCGAATACCCCTGGGAGGTGTTCGTAGGTCTGCCCTCCCGCTTGTCCGCCGAGGCGGACGCACGGACGGCCCGCGAGGCGTTATTGCGGCAGGTGCGTGAGAAGGGGTTCGCGGACGACTATCAAGGCATTCGGGTGGCGGCCAGCGGGCGACGGTTCGCGATCCGCAACGTCAAGGTCTGGAATTTGCTTGCCGAAAACGGCGAGCATCGGGGGCAGGCGGCCTGTTTCGATCAGTGGCGGTTTCTGGATTCGCCCTAAAGGCGCCGCACGGTCATCTGCCGGGCGGAAACTTGTCTCGGCTACTGGTACAATGCCCGTTTTTGAGCGGAAGCCCTGATCGACCATGACCATACGCACCCGATTCGCCCCCAGTCCCACCGGTTACCTGCATGTGGGCGGCGCCCGCACGGCGCTGTTCTCCTGGTTGTATGCGCGCAAGCACGGCGGCAAGTTCGTGCTGCGGGTGGAGGATACGGATCTGGAGCGCTCCACCGCCGAATCGGTGAATGCCATCCTGGAGGGCATGACTTGGCTGGGTCTGGAATACGACGAGGGGCCTTTCTACCAAACCCAGCGCTTCGACCGCTACAACGCGGTGATCGACCAGTTGCTGGAATCGGGCCACGCCTATCGCTGCGACTGCCCCAGGGAGCGCCTGGAGAAGCTGCGCGAAGACGCCATGGCGCGCAAGGAAAAACCGCGCTACGACGGCTGCTGCCGGGCCAAACAGGTGAGCCCGGAGGAGCCCCATGTGGTGCGCTTCCGCAATCCCCTCGACGGGGCCGTGCTGGTGGACGACCTGGTGCTGGGGAAGATGGTCTTCGACAACAGCGAGCTGGACGACCTGATCATCCGCCGCAGCGACGGCTCGCCCACCTACAACCTGTCGGTGGTGGTGGATGACATGGACATGCGGATCACCCATGTGATCCGCGGCAACGACCATGTGATGAACACCCCGCGCCAGATGAACATCCTGCGCGCCCTGGGGCAGGAGCCGCCGCGATACGCCCATGTGCCGATGATCCTGGGCGACGACGGGGCGCGGCTGTCCAAGCGTCACGGCGCAGTGAGCGTCATGCAGTATCGGGAAAAGGGCATCCTGCCCGAGGCCCTGCTGAACTACCTGGTGCGCCTGGGCTGGTCCCACGGCGATCAGGAGATCTTCTCCCTGGATGAAATGATCGAGCTGTTCGACATCGACCAGGTGAACAAGGCCCCCTCGGCGTTCAATACCGAAAAGCTGCTGTGGCTGAATCAGCACTACATCAAGAGCGCCGACCCCAAGCGCATCGCCCACCTGCTGAGCCCCCATATCGGCGACCTGGGCATCGATCCCGCCCAGGGGGCGGACCTGGCGGAGGTGGCCGAAGCCCAAAAGGAGCGCGCCCAGACCCTGGTGGAGATGGCGCAGATCAGCGCCTTCGTGTACAAGGACTTTGAGGCCTTTGATGAGGTCTCCGCCAAGAAGAACCTGCGCCCGGTGGCCCGCGAGCCGTTGGAGAAGCTGAAGGCCGCCCTGGAGGCCCTGGAGGACTGGACCCCCGAGGCCCTGCATCAGGTGGTGGCCGATGTCTCCGAGGCCCTGGAGCTGAAGATGGGCAAGGTGGCCCAGCCGCTGCGGGTGGCGGTGGTGGGCCGCGCCGCCTCGCCGGGGATCGACGTGACCCTGTATCTGGCGGGCAAGGCCGCGACCCTGAGGCGTATCGAGCGGGCGCTGGAGTACATCGCCCAGCGCGAGCAGGGCTGAACCCTTCGGAGTGTCAAACGCGAGTTTGACACGGAATCGATTCGGGTCAAACTGGCGTTTGACACTCCAGACAATCGGCCTCGTACGACCTCGTTCCCACGCTCCAGCGTGGGAACGCATCCGGCGACGCCTCGCGTCGCATGGCTGGATTCCATGATCCCGCCGGAGTGCAGAAGCAAGGCCTTTATGGATCCGCCGAACCTGATGGGCAGGCTACGCCTTGCCCATCCTACATTACTGAATAAAGAAGAATATGAGCGACCAGGAACCCAGAACCAACTTCATCCGCCAGATCATCGACGAGGACCTGAAGGCCGGCAAGAACGACGGTCGGGTGCATACCCGCTTCCCGCCCGAGCCCAACGGCTATCTGCATATCGGCCATGCCAAGTCCATCTGCCTGAACTTCGGCATCGCCCGGGATTACCAGGGGCGGTGCAACCTGCGCTTCGACGACACCAACCCGCACAAGGAAAATATGGAGTATGTGGAGTCGATCAAGGAGGACGTGCGCTGGCTCGGCTTCGACTGGGGCGAGCACGAGTTCTACGCCTCGGATTACTTCGAAAAGCTCTACGGCTTTGCGGTGGAGCTGATCGAAAAGGGCCTGGCCTATGTCTGCGAGCTGAACGCGGAGCAGATGCGCGAATACCGCGGCACCCTGAAGGAGCCGGGCCGGCCGAGCCCCTATCGCGACCGCTCGGTGGAGGAGAACCTGGACCTGTTCAAGCGCATGCGCGCCGGCGAATTCCCCGATGGCGCCCGCACCCTGCGGGCCAAGATCGATATGGGCTCGCCCAATATGAACCTGCGGGACCCCACCCTGTACCGCATCCGTCACGGCGTGGTGCATCACCAGACCGGGGCCGAGTGGTGTATCTACCCTATGTACGACTTCACCCACCCGCTGTCCGATGCGCTGGAGGGGGTCACCCACTCCCTCTGCACCCTGGAGTTCGAGGACCATCGGCCCTTCTACGACTGGGTGATCGAAAATTGCAGCGCGCCCTATGTGCCGCGGCAGTATGAATTCGCCCGCCTGAACCTCCAGTTTGCGGTGATGAGTAAGCGCAAGCTGACTCAACTGGTGGATGAGGGCCATGTGGCGGGCTGGGACGACCCGCGCATGCCCACCATCGCCGGTCTGCGCCGCCGCGGCTACACGCCGTCCTCGATCCGCACCTTTGCCGACCGCATCGGCGTCACCAAGGCCGACAACTCGGTGGAAATGGGCATGCTGGAGGCCTGCATCCGCGAGGATCTGGACCGCAACGCCCCCCGCGCCATGGCGGTGCTGCATCCGCTGAAGGTGGTGATCGAGAACTACCCCGAGGACCAGGCGGAGGAGCTGACCGCCAAGAATCACCCCAAGGACGAGGAGATGGGCGCGCGCAAGCTGCCGTTTTGCCGCGAGGTCTGGATCGATCAGGCCGACTTCCGCGAACAGGCCTCGAACAAATACAAACGCCTAGTGCTGGGCGGCGAGGTGCGGCTGCGCAATGCCTATGTGATTCGGTGCGAAAGCGTGATCAAGGACGAACACGGCGAGATCATCGAACTGCGCTGCACCTACGACCCCGCCACCCTGGGGGCCAATCCCGAGGGACGCAAGGTCAAGGGCGTAATCCACTGGGTGTCGGCCCGCCACGGCGTGCCGGCGGAGATTCGGGTCTACGACCGCCTGTTCAATCACCCGGCCCCGGATGCAGACAAAAGCGTGGAGTCCTTTCGCGACCACCTGAACCCGGACTCCCTGCACACCCTGACAAACAGCATCGTGGAGCCGTCGCTGGCCGGCGCCGGCCCCGGTCGCCGCTTCCAGTTCGAGCGCGAGGGCTACTTCGCGGTGGACACCAAGGACGCGCACCCCGGGCAGTTGGTGTTCAACCGCATCGTCACCCTGCGCGACACCTGGGCCAAGCTAGAGCAGCAGATGGCCGGGAAGGGGTAGGGTGGGGCGGTGCCGAGAGCGGGGCGGTTCCAGCAACGGCTTGGATGCGTTCGTAGACTCCATGCTGGCGCCCGAGGCGGCGGAACTCTTTCAGCAACGGGGGATTCAGGTCCATGAGGTGCATCGCGAGGTCTCGGTCTCGCGGGGAACCATGTCTATGGGGTTCGGGCCGCTTTTAGTGAGCGACCACGAACTGGTGGCTATTCAGACCAGCAGCAAGCTCTCGGTGGATGACATAAAGGAACACGCGCAACGGCTACAGAGATTCCATTTGGCCTTTCCGCACTACCAAGGCATTCGGGTTTACGGCGCGGTGGCCGGCATGGTGATCCCGGACGAGACGGCCCGTTTTGCATACCGACAGGGCCTGTTCGTACTTGGTCAAAGCGGCGAGACCCTATCGATACTCAATGACGCGAATTTCCGGCCGCGCGCCTGGGGCGCGGCGGATGGCTGACAATGATTCCGCGCCGCGGCGGCCGAGCATTGGCGGGCTACCAGTGATGCGCCTGCAAGCGGTTTCGCAATTCTTCCATTTCGTCCAACAGGTCCAGGGCCAGGGCCACGCCCGCGACGTTGACGCCCAGATCCCGTTGCAGGTTCAGCGCCACCCGCATGCGGCGCAGGTTGGCGCCATGGAAACGCCAATGCGCGGGGTTATCCCGGCCGATGGGCTCAATCACCCCTTCATCCACTAATTCGATCACTTGCTCGGCATGCACCATGCAGGCGCGACAGAGGTCGGCCAAGCTCAGCGGCTCCTGATCTTCGAGTACATACCCGGTCAGACAAGACGGCGTTTTCTGTTTCATCGTTCTAAACCCCCAAGCGCGCGCGCGGATTGAAGTTCAGCTCATCGTGCATGCGCTGGTAAAGCGCCTTGGCCTGCTCGGTGTCGGCCGGCGGCAGCACCAGGTCCAAGACGACATAAATATCTCCCGGTTCTTTGGCCGGAATACCGCGTCCCTTGAGCCGCATTTTACGCCCGGCGCCGGAGCCTTGGGGGATCTTTAGGTCCACCACCCCGCTGGGGGTGGGGGCCTTCACCGTGGCGCCCAGGGCGGCCTCCCAGGGCGCGATGGGCAGATCCAGGAACAGGTCCTTGCCCTCCACCCGATAGAAGGGATGGGGCCGGAACTCCACCTCCAGATAGAGGTCGCCGGGCGGCGCCTCGCCGATGCCGGGGTTGCCCTGCTTGGCCAAGCGGATGTGTTGGCCCTGTTTGACCCCCTTGGGGATGCGGATATTGAGGCTGCGCTCCTGGGGCTGGGGGCGGCCCTGGGCGTCGGCTTCGGAGCTGCGCAGGGTCACGCCGCGGGTGGCGCCGTTATAGGCGTCTTCGAGATCGATCATAATGCGCACAAAGCTGTCCTCGCCGCGCCGATTGAAGCCGCCGCGGGCCCCGCCGCCGCGCTGAAAGCCGCGGCCAAACAGGCTTTCAAAGAAATCGCTGAAGTCCGAGGCGTCGCCGCCGGTGAAGCCGCCGCCGCGAAAATCGAAGCCGTCCTCCCAATCGGGCGGCGGTCGAAAATCCTGGCCCGACTGCCAGCCGCTGCCCAGTTGATCGTAGGCGGTGCGCTTTTCGGGGTCCTTGAGGACCTCATAGGCCTCGCCCAGCTCTTTGAACCTTTGCTCGGCGTCGGGCTCTTTGCTCACGTCCGGGTGGTACTTGCGCGCCAGTTTGCGGTAGGCCCGCTTGATTTCGTCCTGGCCGGCGTCGCGTTCCACGCCCATGAGCTTGTAGTAATCTTTGTATTCCATCGCAGCTCCGTTTTTAAGTTGCCCTAATACAGTTGCGCACCCGTATCGGCAACAACCGATCCCGGGCGCCTTCGGAACGCAGAGTATGCGCAGAACCGCAGGGCGCGCAGAGATGATTTACGCACAGGCGTTTGCGTAATTTACCATCAAAAAGCCCGCCTCGTCGCCCTATCGTCAAGGCGGCCGCGCCCGAAGGCGGCGGCCGGTCTCAGGCTCGGGCGCGGATTTTTTCCGCTGTAGACCACGCCTGGCATCTGGAAACGACTCACGCGGATTTCAAGCCGCGGGCGTCAGGCGATGCCGTTGCTCGGGCGGACTCGGGGCCGCCATCAGCCGCGACCAAAGGCGCGCAGATAGGCCTCGGCGGCCTCTGCGGGGAGGGGGCGGCTGAACAAAAAGCCCTGAAGCCGATGCACGCCCATGCTGCTCAGTGCCTTGCGTTGGGCCTCGGTCTCCACGCCCTCGGCAATCACCTCCAAGTCCAGACCCTCGGCCATGGCGACAATGGCGCGAATCAAATTGCACTCCCCGGTGTCGGATTTGATGTCGGTGACGAAGGAGCGATCGATCTTCAGCGTATCAATCGGAAACTCCTTGAGGTAGCTGAGGGCCGAATACCCGGTGCCGAAGTCGTCGATGGACAGCCGCACGCCCATGGCCTTAAGGCGGTCGAGTTGTTGGAGGGGGCCGTGTTCCTTGTCCACCAAAAGCCCTTCGGTGATTTCCAATTCCAGCGCCTCGGGCGGCAGACCGGCCGTCGCCAAGGCCTCGGCCACCTGAGCGGAGATGTCGCCGCGGGTCAATTGGCGCGGCGAGAGGTTCACCGCGATGCGCTGGGGCAGGCCGTAGCGTGCGCGCCAAAGGGCCAGTTGCTGCGTGGCCTGTTGCAGCACGAAGCGGCCGATGGGCACGATTTCGCCGATCTCCTCCGCCAGCGGAATGAAATCGGCGGGCGACACCTGCCCCAGCGTTTTGTTACGCCAGCGCAGCAGGGCCTCCATCAGGATCGGCGCGCCGGTTTTCGGGTCCACAATGGGCTGGTAATGCAGGGTCAACTCGTGACGATCCAAGGCCCGGCGCAATTGATTTTCCATCCGCAGGCGTTTTGCCATTTCCTGATTCAGCGCCGGGGTGAAGAACTGATAGGTGTTACGCCCCTCGGCCTTGGCCTGATACATGGCGGCATCGGCGTTTTTCAATAACTGCTCGGGGCGGTCGCCGTCGTTCGGAAACAAGGTAATGCCGATGCTGCACGAAATATGCAGTTCGTGGCCGCCGACCACGCGCGGCGCGGATAGCGCATCGATTATCTTTTTGCAAATCGCCTCGCTAGCCTGCGCCGGCTCCGGGTCATCGATAATCAATAGAAACTCGTCGCCGCCCAGGCGCGCCAGGGTGTCGCCCTCGCGGACCACCTGACGCAGCCGGCGCGCCACCGACACCAGCAAGCGGTCCCCCATTTCGTGGCCCAGGGAATCGTTTACGGTCTTAAAGTTGTCCAGGTCGATGAACAGCACGGCAAAGGGCCGCTCCGAGCGTCGCGCCTTGCTCAGCATCTGTTGCAGCCGGTCTAGCGACAGCGCACGATTGGACAACCCGGTGAGGGGGTCGAAATTGGCCTGTTGGAATAGCTGTTGTTCGTAGTCCTTGCGCAGGCTGATGTCTTCCTTCACCCCAATAAAATGCGTAATGCGCCCCGCCTCGTCTTTTATGGGTGCGATGGTCGCGTTTTCCCAGTAGAGTTCGCCATTACTCTTTCGGTTAATCAGCTCGCCGACCCAGACTTCGCCTTTGAGGATGGTTTCCCAAAGTTCGCTGTAGGTCTCCTCGGGGGTCTTGCCCGACTTCAGGATGCTCGGCTTATGGCCAATGACCTCTTCGAGCGCATAGCCGGTGATGCGGCTGAAGGTGGGGTTTACATATTCGATGACGCCGTCGGTATCCGTAATCACCACCGATGCGGGGCTTTGCTCCACCGCGCGGGACAGCTTGCGCAGTTGCTCGCGCTCTTGGTTGATTTGCTCCATCATCTGATTGAAGGCGGCCGTGAGGCGGCCCAACTCGTCCGTCGAGTAGCAGGCCACGGGGCGCTCGAAATCGCCCGCGGAGACCCGCCGCGCCCCCGCCGCCAGCGCATGCAGCGGGCGCAGCACCTGGCGCCGAAAGACAAAGAACAACAGCAGCCCCAACAGCCCGATGCCGCCGAGGGCGAACAGCCCTTGTTGGCGCAGCAGTCGGCTGCGCTCCGCCTGCGCCGGGCGCAGGTCGGCGACGATGAAGAGTCGCCCCAGGGGCTGATCGCCATGCGTAATGGGGAAGGCGGATAGCAGCACGTCCGGGTGCTGAGACAAGGCGCGACGCAGGGCGAGCATGCGCGCCTCCGGATCCCCCCCCGGCGGGCCGGCGACCAGGTCGAAATCGGGATCTACGAAGGTGGTGAAGGGTTGGTCGTCGGTATCGACCACCAGCGCGAACAGGATGTCACGGCGTGCGGTGATTTCGGCGGCGTAGTCGTCGAGGGTGGAAAAATCAAAGGCCAGGATGGATTCGGGGGCGATGAGGGCGAAGAAGCGCCCCAGGGCCTCGACCTTGCTATGGATTTGCCCTTCGAGCAGCCGCTGTTGGTGGTGAATCAGGTAAGACGAGGACGCGCCGATGCTCACCACCAGGATCACGGCTGTGAGCAGGATGAACTTGATGGCCAGCGGCAGGTCGCGAAAGCGCCGAGTCAAAGCGCTTGCTCGCCGAAGACGCGCCTGATGATGGCCCGCGACGGGTCATAATCGGCGTCGCTGATTCGCTGCAGGCCGGTGAGCTTGGCATTCGTCAATAGGGCGCGTCCGGCTGCATGGCCGCCGAGCCCGCTGAGGGTCTCCGCAATGCGCTGTTTGAGGCCTGCATCCATCTCCTGCCGCACCGCCCAGGGCAAATGGGCGATGGGCTCGCTGAGCGCCAAAAGCCGCAATTTAGACACATCGATGCGGTTGGCCACGCTGGGCAGCTTGCGCACCACCTCGCCCGCCCCGGCCGCATCCGCTTGCTTGAAATAGACCGAAAATACCGAATTGGGCGGGCTGGGTGCGAATTTCTCCGTGTAGTCGCCCGGCCCCAGACCGGCCGCCCGCAGCAGGTCCGTGGGTATGATATAGCTCATCATCGCGGAATAGTCGCCGCCGAAAATCAGGGTCTTGCCCTCCAGGTCCTGCACCTGTTCGATGCCGCGGTCCGCCCGTACATAGAGGGCCCCGGCGATTCGGGGCTCGCCGAATTCCTCGTTGGCCAGAACGGCATCGTAGCCCTGTTCGGCATGGGCCTTGATGTAATGGTACTGATTAAAATGCACCAGGTCGAAGCGCCGCTGCTCCACCCCCTGCCAAAAGGCGGGAAAGTCCTTGGCGGTAATCAACTGCACCTCGCGCCCCAACTCGGCCCCCAGATGATCCAACAGGGGCTTGAACAGGGTCACGGTTTGGGTGGCGTTGCGGCGCGGGAAAATGCCCACGCGCAGCGGCTCGGCGGCGATTCCGGCGGCCATGCCCGCCAGCGGCCAGTGCATACCGGTGAACGCGGTCAGAACGAGCAGCAGCAGTGTCTTTCGCGTAAATGCAGACGGTTTCATTGGGGAATCCATTGGTGGTTAAGGATACGGGGATTTTGCGGAAAAATTAACCCGAAATATCCGGCGTGATTCGAGCAATGGCCGCATCGCCGGCGGCGTTCACGCGCGTCAGGCGCAGCGGCAGGATGCGGTTTTCCAGGTCCGCCCCGGCCGCGAGCGCCACCCGCAGGAAATTCGGGGTGTAGCCGCCCCAGCGCTGGTCGCCCCCGCGGTTTTCGAGCAGCACGGGAAAGGTGCGGCCGACAAAGCGTTCAAAGGCGGCACGTTTAAGGGCCTCGCCCAGGCCATGCAGCTCGCGACTGCGGGCCTTGATCAGATCGGCCGGGATTGGCCCGGAAAGCTCCGCCGCGGGGGTCCCGGGGCGGGCCGAAAAGCCGAAGATGTGCAGGTGACCGAAGCCCGCGGCGCGCACCAGGTCCAGGGTCGCCTGCCAATCGGCCTCGGTTTCTCCGGGGAAGCCGGCGATGATGTCGGTGCTGAGGTTAAAGTCGGGGTGGGCCGCCCGCGCCTGCTCGGTCAGGCGCAGGAACTCCTCGGCCTTGCAGCGCCGGGCCATGCGCTTGAGTATGGCGTCGGAACCGCTTTGCAGCGGCAGGTGCAGGTGGGGCATCAGGCGCGGGTTGTCGAATAGCCCCCAAAAACCCTCGCTCAGCCCCCAGGGTTCCACGGCCCCCAAACGCAGGCGAGGCAGTTTGGTCTGTCGCAGCAGGTAGCGGATCAACTGCTCCAGGCTGCTGCCGATGTCGCGTCCGTAGCCGCCAAGGTGAACCCCGGCCAGCACCGCCTCTTGCACGCCCTGCGCGCACAGGCGCTGAATCTCCTCCGCCACCGCCTCCGGCGGACGGCTGCGTTCCTCGCCGCGGGCCAGGGTGACGATGCAAAAGGTGCAGCGATGCCGGCAGCCGTCCTGCACCTTGACAAAGGCCCGTTGGCGCCCGCGGGCGAACAGCGATTGCGCCCCCGGGTCCAGCGGCGAGGCGGCCGCCGGGAGATCCAGGCGTTCGCGAGCGATCTGCACCAACCGTTCCTTGTGCCGGTTGTCCACTACCAGATCCACCCCGGGAATGGCTCGCCCCGCGGCATGCTCCAGCGAAGAGTGGCAACCGCTGACCACGAGTTTGGCATCCGGATTGCCGCGCCGGGCGCGATTCATCAGCTTGCGCGACTTACGCACCGCCTCGTCGGTGACCGCGCAGGTGTTCACCACCACCAAGTCCGCGGTCTCGGGGGTCTCGGTGATGGCGTAACCCAGCGCTTGGAACTCGCGCGACCAGGTCTCCAGTTCGGCCTCGTTCAGCCGACAGCCCAGGGTTTGCAGTAAGACCCGCAAGCCCTCAGCCCCCGGGCATGCCCGGCGGGGCCGCGCCGGGCGGCGGCGGGGCCGGTGCGTTCAAATGCACCAGCAGGCGCCAACCGCCGGCGCCCTTGCGGTAGATGTTGGTGGCGTAGATGGGCGGATAGGGCTGATTCGGCTGGGCCGCGACCGTAACGGCCTCTTCCACCAGGTGAATCGCGAGCTCGCCCTGTTCGATCCACTGTAGGGAATGCACCGTCACCTCCACTCGCAGCGCCTCCTTCAGCAGCCCGGACCAAGCCGAGCGCAGCGCCCGCGGACCCTGGAGCATGGGCTGCATGGGGAGCAGACAGTGGGCCTCTGGCGAGTTCTCCCAAACCGCCATCATCTGTTCGAGGTCACACGCCTCGACGGCATCGTAATAGGCGTCTTCGGCGTCTTGCGGGGTTTGGAACATCTGGGGGGCCTCAGTTGCCGGCGGCCGAGTCTTGGGTCGCGGCTTCCCCGTTATGCGGGAGGTGGGGCCGGTAGTGCTTGATCTT
This sequence comes from Gammaproteobacteria bacterium, assembly GCA_011389885.1. Lineage (GTDB taxonomy): Bacteria > Pseudomonadota > Gammaproteobacteria > Chromatiales > Chromatiaceae > JABBTK01. Next base: position 26,101 of record JAABTK010000058.1, read on the forward strand.
GCGCTTGATGTTGCGCTGTACGATGACGCCCTCGATTTGGTACGCCCGGCCCGCGAGGTCGATTTCCGGGTAGGCGGGGTTCAGGGCCGCCAGCTTCTGGGTCCCCTGGCCCCGGCTCACGAACTGGCGCATCCAGCGCTCCTCGCCCACCTTGACCACCACGAAGGCCCCGGCGGCGCAGACCTCGGAGGGCTCGATCACCACCACGCAGCCGGCCGGGAATTCCGGTTCCATGCTATCGTCGGTGACCTGCAGGGCGTAAAGCTCGTTGTAACTGCAATCTTGATACATCTAGAATCCCCCATCACGCTTCGATTCGAGCCCCTATTCTAACATGCCGCAATTCATTCCCGCCTATACCCGACCCCATCGCGACCGCCGCGACCTCTACAACCTGCGCCGCATGCTGCCTTTTTTGTGGGCCTACCGCGGGCGGGCGCTGTTCGCGCTGGGCTGTCTGGTGCTGGCCAAGGTGGCCAATGTGGGCATCCCCCTGGTGCTTAAGGAGATCGTGGACCTCATGGAGCAGACCCCCAGGCCGGAGCTTACGCTGCCGCTGGCGCTGCTGTTGGGCTATGGCGCCCTGCGCCTGGCGGGCTCGCTGTTCAACGAGCTGCGCGACGCCGTGTTCGCCCGCGTGCGCTACCACGCCATGCGCGGCCTCTCCGCCAAGGTGCTGCGACACCTGCATCAGCTCTCCCTGCGTTATCATCTTGAGCGCCAGACCGGGGCCCTTAGCCGCGACCTGGAGCGAGGCACCCGCAGCGTCAGTTCCATCCTCAATTACATGGTCTTTAGCATCCTGCCCATGTTGGTGGAATTCGCCCTGGTGGCCGCCATCCTGTTCACCCAGTACGCCCCCGCCTTCGCGATCGTCACCTTCGCCACCGTGGGCCTCTACATCGCCTTCACCTTGGCGGTGACCGAGTGGCGCATGGACTACCGCCTGCAAATGAACCGCCAGGAGTCCCAGGCCAACAGCCAGGCCGTGGACAGCCTGATCAACTACGAAACGGTGAAATACTTCGGCAACGAAGGGCTGGAACTGCGCCGCTATGACGACTCCCTGGCGGGCTGGGAGGAGTCGGCGGTGATGAGCCAGGGCTCCATGTCGCTGCTGAACTTCGGTCAGGGGGCCATCGTGGCCCTGGGCGTGACCCTGGTGATGATCTACGCCGCCGACGGGGTGGTGCAGGGCGAAATGAGCATCGGCGACCTGGTGCTGGTGAACGCCTTCCTGCTTCAGCTCTTCATCCCGCTAAACTTCCTGGGCGTGGTCTATCGCCAAATCAAATACTCCCTAGCCGACATGGACCTGATCTTCAAGCTGCTGGACAAAGAGCCGGAGATCCAGGACCGCCCCGATGCCAAGCCCCTGCAGCTCGACGGCGGCGCAATTCGCTTTGAGCAGGTCAGTTTCGGCTATAACGACGACCGCGGCATCCTCAAGGACGTAAGCTTTTCGGTGAAACCGGGAGAAAAAGTGGCGGTGGTGGGGCACAGCGGGGCGGGTAAGTCCACCCTCGCGCGGCTGTTGTTCCGCTTTTACGACGTGAACCAGGGCCGCATCGAGATCGACGGCCAGGACCTGCGCGACCTGACCCAGGAGAGCCTGCGCCGCGCCATCGGCATCGTGCCCCAGGACACGGTGCTGTTTAACGATACCATCGACTACAACCTCGCCTACGGCAACCCCGAGGCCAGCCGCGAGCAGCTCGAAGAAGCCGCCCGCATGGCGCATATCCACGGCTTCATTCAATCCCTGCCCCAGGGCTACGACACTCGGGTGGGCGAACGCGGGCTCAAGCTCTCGGGCGGCGAAAAACAGCGCGTGGCCATCGCCCGCGCCATCCTCAAGCGCCCGCGCATCCTGGTGTTCGACGAGGCCACCTCATCCCTCGACACCAAGACCGAACAGGCCATCCAGGAGACCCTTAAAGAAGTGGCCCAGCACCACACCACCCTGGTCATCGCCCACCGCCTGTCCACCGTAGTAGACGCCCACCGCATCCTGGTGATGGAAGACGGCCGCATCGTCGAGCAGGGCAGTCATGCCGAGCTGCTGCGCGAAAACGGCCGCTACGCCGAGATGTGGCGCTTACAGCAGGAGGATAAAGCGCCGGCCGCGGGCTAAACAACCCAGGCGCTCGCGAAACGCAGGGCGCGCGGAGAACCGCAGAGGGCGCAGAGAGGCGTTGAAAATATAACCCAAAGGGCGCGAAGGTTTTTATGCGGATTGCGTCTTGGCGAGAGTGGGCCTTTGTTGCCGATCTACTCGCGCTGAGAATGGCGCGTAGGATGGGCAAAGGCGCTCCCCCGGTCATTGGTTTTGGTCGCGATCTATCAGCGCCGTGCCCATCAAAGGCGTCCGTGATGGGCACGGCGCTGAAAGGTTGGCGGATCTTTGAGGGTTTGCGGGAGCGCCTTTGCCCATCCTACTAGGGGCGAGGTGCGAAGGCCGCGGCGCTTGGAGTGAAAAACTTTAGTTTTTCCCGAGCGTAGCGAGGTTGGCAAGGGCCCCGAGGCGGTTTTGTTCGGCCCCAGGGTGTTTCAGGGTAACCAAAAAGACCCCGGAAACCGGCAAAACTAAAGTTTTGCACTCCAGCCGAGCGCTTGGAGTGAAAAACTTTAGTTTTTCCCGAGCGCAGCGAGGCCTTAATTATCTTACCGGTCGCCGCCTCAGGCAGTAGCGCGTAGGATGGGCAAAGGCGCTCCCCCGGTCATTGGCTTGGGTCGCGATCTGTCAGCGCCGTGCCCATCAAAGGCGCCCGTGATGGGCGCGGCGCTGAAAGGTTGGCGGATCTTTGAGGGTTTGCGGGAGCGCCTTTGCCCATCCTATCGCACTCCAAGTGGGGAGGCGCATTGCGAGACGAAGGCAGGAGCGCATCTGGAGTGCAAAAGCACAGCTTTTCCTCGTTTCCAAGGTCTCCTTGGGAACGCTTGGCTTGCAAGCTCCAGCTTGCCGGACAATTCAGGACGCAGCGCTTCCAAGACAAGGGTCCCCAAGCTGGCGCTTGGGGACCAGAAGGAAATGGCGTCCTACCTCTACCCCTGTGGGAGCGGCTTCCAGTCGCGATGAGGGCGTAGAGCCCCCAACGCACCCTCGCCGGGCGTAATTTTCCGTTGGGGATGAAGTGAGGGAGTGCAAAAGCGCAGCTTTTGCTATGATCACCCCAAACATGAGGCAAACATGATTCAGTTTCCCTACGGTCTGGCCAACTTCGCCGCCATCGCCGAAGACGGCCTCTATTATATCGATCGCACTGATCGCATTCACACCGCGGAGGATATGGGGCGACAGTTACTGCTCCTACGCCCCCGCCGCTTCGGCAAATCACTGTGGCTTTCGACGCTGGAGAACTATTACGACATCGCCAAGGCAGAGCAGTTTGAAACGCGGTTCGGCAAGCTGAAAATCGGCCGGAATCCCACGCCGCTGCACAACCAGTATTTTGTCATGAAATGGAACTTCTCCACCGTCGAAGCACTGCGCGGGGCAGATGCAATTCGAGGATCACTGCACCGGCACATTAACGCCTGCATTGAGGATTTTAATGTTCGGTACCAGGATCATCTCGATCACTCCATCCAGATCGATCCGCAAGATGCCCTGCACTCCTTTCGTTCACTACTGACCGCGGTCAGCCAAAGTTCACATAGCCTCTACCTACTGATCGACGAATACGACAACTTCGCCAACGAGGTGCTGGTCAGCCACCAGCAGGGCGGTCAGCGTTATGATGAGCTGGTCAGCGGCGAGGGGGCGATTAAGTCCCTTTTCAAGGTGATCAAGGACGCCGCGGAGGGGAGGGGGCTGGAACGGGTCTTCATCACCGGGGTAACGCCGGTGGTGATGGCGGATATTACCAGCGGCTATAACGTCATCAAGGACATCAGCCGCCTGTCGGCGTTCGATGACCTGTGCGGTTTTCATGAAGAAGAGATCAGCGGCACCCTCGATCAGATCGCCGATGCCTGTGAACTGAATGCCGAGAAAAGGGAAGAGGCGTTGCAGATGATGCGCACCTTCTATAACGGCTACAACTTCAGCCTGCGTGAAGAACGTGGCCTGATCTACAACCCGACGCTGGCGCTCTACTTCTTCGACCATCTACAGCGCGCCTGTGATTATCCCGACAAAATGCTCGACAGCAACCTGGCGATGGACCGCAACCGCATCGAATACGTAGGCCGCCTGCCTCATGGTGAGACATTGGTCAATGCCGCGCTGGAACCCGAGCAACCGATTCTGATCAACGAACTGGAAGACCGTTTCGGCGTCCAGATGATGCTCAACACCCCCAAGGACCACGGCTTCCTCGCCTCACTGCTCTACTACTTTGGCGTGCTGACCTACGCCGGGCGGGATCGGGATGGCCGACTGCGGATGGTCGCCCCCAACCTGGTGGTGCGCAAGCTCTATGTGGAGCGCATGCAGGAGGCCTTGCTGCCGGGGTATGAGGTGACCGAAGAGCGCCAGGCCGCCGCCCGCCACTTCTACACCACCGGCGAACTGGCGCCGCTGGTCCATTTCATCGAACAACGCCTGCTGCCGGTGTTCGACAATCGCGACCTGCGCTGGTCCAACGAACTCACCCTCAAGACCGCCTTCCTCACCACCCTGTTCAACGACACCGCCTACATCATGGACTCGGAAACCGCCATCGACAAAGGCTACGGCGACCTCTCCCTGATCGTGCGGCCCGACATGCGCCAGTACACCCTGCTCGATCACCTGCTGGAGTTCAAATACATCCCCCTCAAGGAGCTAACCGGCTTCGATAGCCAGACGCTCGCTGAAACACCCCTGGAAAAGCTGCGCGCCCTGCCGCTGGTACAGCAAAAACGGGTCGAAGCCGAACAGCAACTGGCCAGCTACCGGCAGACCCTGGAACGGGTTTACGGGCCAAAGCTCAAGCTGCGCACCCATGCCGTGGTAGGTGTCGGGTTGACGCGGTTGGTGTGGTAGGTTGTGGATTCGTCGCCGCAAGGCGGAGTGTTGTTCGCCCCGGTGTCGGTCGGCGGAGGAGAAAACGCCTGCGCTAGCGCATTATCCCTTCGGTCAGGCAAGGCAACGCATCCAACCGGATCGCCGAGCTGCGCGCGGCTCTCCACTGCTTCTCCAAGCGGGTTTGGCCGAGCACAGCTCGGCGATCCATGGGGAAGCTGAACTTCCGCGACCAATGGAATTTGGGTGATTGAAACCACGGAGTGAGGATTCGGGCGGCGGAGCCGCCAAGACCGGGTATCCAGGCTGAGCCTGGATACCAGAGGGTGCTGGGGGCAGGTGACCCACACCAACGCTCGAACAATCCGATGCTTCGTGATGCGCCTCGTTCCTCGGCACATCCTATTCCTCTGCGGCAACCCCGAGGCCAGCCGCGAGCAGCTCGAAGAAGCCGCCCGCATGGCGCATATCCACGGCTTCATTCAATCCCTGCCCCAGGGCTACGACACCCGGGTGGGCGAACGCGGGCTCAAGCTCTCGGGCGGCGAAAAACAGCGCGTGGCCATCGCCCGCGCCATCTTGAAGCGCCCGCGCATC
>JAABTK010000059.1 GCA_011389885.1 Gammaproteobacteria bacterium
TTGCGTGAAGGGAGCCTGATGTCATTGGGAATACGCTCAAGGCGTGAGATGAATATGTGAATTTACGAACGGGTGAGAAGCGCATTGGTACGGAGAGCGGTAATCTGACACTGAAGACGAATGGCCCTGATTTTGAGAAGTATGATTTGCCGGGGATGGAGGCGAAATTGAGTGCGCTTCGAGAGGCGGCTCAAGCGCTTGATGCGGATATTGCGGCGATGAAGGAGGATCTTCAGGTGGAGATGCAGCGCCTTGAGGGCATTGATTTTAATGAAAATATTGTTTTAGAGCAGGCGTATGCACGGCAAGAGGTCGTGGTTGAGGCGCTTGTACAGAAGATCGAAGCGGCGGAGGTGAGGCTGCAAGAGCTTGGGAGCCAGATTGCACGCGAAGAATCTGCGCTTATGAAGGTTGAGGCGCGAATGCGAGAGGAGATCGAAACGGCGGATATGACGACGCGTATGGATCTTGGGTATTTGTCGGCAATGGGTTTTGATGCGCTGGCGCCTGCAGATGCAGAATACCTCTTTACGGAGCTTATTCGTGTTTCTGAGTATAACGCCGAATACACTTTTGACCTTACGCAGGGTCCGCGCTTTTCTGATACGGATACGCCGGTTGAGAAGCGTTTGCCTGCGTTTCAGGCGCTGATGATTGGGCTGATGACGACGCCTGAGCATGATCCGAGCGGGGGGTTTGAGGTGTCGGTGGAAAGCGAGCTTGAGGAGATTATCCCGATGGCTCCTTTCCGATCCGGGGTTCGGGCCTCAGTCCGCCGCTGCCAATGCCTCCACCGCCCGATAGTCGATCTTACCGGTGCCGAGCACCGGCAGATGCTTCACCCACAGCACCCGGCGCGGCACGCCCAGCTCCCCCGCGCCCTGGGCGCGGGCAAAGCCGGACAGCGCGCTCCGATCGGCGTTCTTTTGGGTGGTCACCAGCACCAACTGCTCGCCCTTGCGCTCGTCGGGTCGGGTAACCACGGCGTGGGCGGCCTCGGGCCAGAGGCGCGACGCCAGCTCCTCCGCCGCGGCCAGCGAGACCATCTCGCCCCCGATCTTGGCGAAACGCTTGGCGCGCCCGCGGATGGTGATGAAACCCCGCTGGTCCAGGCTCACGATATCCCCGGTGTCGTACCAGCCGTCGGGCGGCGGAACCAACACGCCAGGATCCTTGGCCAACAGGTACCCCGACATGATGTTGGGGCCGCTGACCCAGAGCCGCCCGCCCTCCTCCACCCCGGGCACGGGCTCCAACCGGCACGCCATGCCGGGCAACAGCCGCCCCACGCTGCCGGGCTTGTATTCCATAGGGGTGTTCACCGACACTACCGGCGCGGTCTCCGTGGTCCCGTAGCCCTCGAACACCCGCACCCCGAACTTCTCCTGCCAAACCAAGCGGGTGCTGTCCGCCAGCTTCTCGGCCCCGGCGAACACATAGCGCATGCGATAGAAATCGTAGGGGTGGGCGTGCTTGCCGTAGCCGGCGAGAAAGGTATTGGTGCCGAACAGAATCGTGGCGCCCACCTCGTAGGCCACCTCGGGCACGATGCGATAGTGCAGCGGCGAGGGGTAGAAAAACACCTTCATGCCCGAGGTCACCGGCAACAGGGTGCCGGCGGTGAGGCCGAAGCTATGAAACAGCGGCAACGCATTCAGAATCACGTCCTGCGGCAGAAAGTCCACCTTGGCAGCGATTTGCGCCCGGTTGGCCAGCAGGTTGGCATGCGACAGCACCACCCCCTTGGGCGCCCCCTCCGAGCCCGAGGTGAACAACACCACGGCCGGATCTTCGGCCCCGCGGTCGCGCCCCGTCCAGGCCTGCCACGGGCGCGCAAAGGGCGTGACCAGCAGGCCCCAGAGCTTGTCCGACACCCGCGCCCCGGCCGCCACGTCCTCCAGGAAATGCACCTTCACCTGAAGCCCCAGCCCCGCCACCGCCTCCTGCAACCCCGCCTGCTCCACAAAGCGCCGGGAGGTGATGACGTTTTCCACCAAGGCCGTTGCACAGGCCGAGCGCATCCCCGCCGCCCCGACGGTGAAATTCAGCATCGCCGGCACGCGCCCAAAGGCGTTTAAGGCGAAAAACGTCACCGCCGCGGCATTGGCCGAAGGCAGCAGCACCCCCACCCGCTCGCCCTCGCGGGTCAGCCGGCTCAGCAGCCGCCCCAGCACCAGGGTCTTCAACACCACCTTGCGGTAATTCAGCGGCTGGCGCTGCACGTCCTCCATCACCAAATGCCCGCCGCCATGCACGGTGCGCGCATCCAACAGCGCCCGAAACACCGTATGCCGATAGGCGCTGGTCTCGAACATCATGCGCACCAGCAGATCTTGCAATTGCAGCCCGGCGCGGTGTCGGCGCTCCCGGCCGCGCAGCGTCGGCGGCAGCTCGATGCGCGCCGGCGGGCGCACGGTCAACCGCACCTTGGGAAACCAGCGCAGCCGATAGCGCCCGCCCAGGCGGGAAAAGGGCGTGTACTGCGGTCCTTCAATGCGCACCGGCAGGATCATGGCGTCCGCCTTGTCGGCCACCAAGGCCGGGCCGTCGTAGATCTTCATTAGGCCGCCGGTAACGGTGATTCGGCCCTCGGGAAAGATGGCCGCGTGCAGCCCCGCCTTCACCTCATGGATCAGCCCCTTCACCGCCAGCGGATTGCTCGGCTCCATCGGGATCAGGTCCACCACCGAGCGCACCGGCCGCATCCACCAGGCGTTGGCATACTTGGGGTGGATCGCAAAGGCCAGGCGATGCGGAATAAACAGCGCCAGCAGCGCGCCGTCGAGAAAAGAGGTGTGATTGGCCACCACCAACAGCCGCTCGGCCTGCCTGGGGTAATGCTCCAGGCCCGCCACCTCCACCCGATAGAGCAGCCGCAGGAACCATTTCAATAACAAACGCAGAAAATTCATCAATAAACCCTCGTTCAATGCCCGGACAAGGGCACTTCAAGCCCCATGCCAAACCCCGAATCAAACTTAAGCACCCGATTCTACACCAGCCCGCGCCAAACGACCCGTCCCAACGCTGGAGCGCACCCGCAACCCCGGATACATTGCATGCATGCCTTAATACAGAAAACCACACGCCATGCCAGGAAAAAATCGCTCCCCGAGGCTTAACAGCGCTTTCTCGCCGCGCTTGCAGGCCTCGTATGCCTGCGCACAAATACCGAAACACCGCCATTTAGGAACGCAGAGGGTGCCGCGGACCGCAGAGCGCGCGGAGGCGGTTTTTTTGCTGGCTTGCGCCTACCCGGCGCCAAAGCGCCGCCTAGCCGCCTGAAGTAAAGCCCTCGGGCTGTGCGGGTTGCCGGTTACGCGCCCGGGCCAAGGCGTGTACGCTTCGAGCCGCATAGGATGCGCCGAGCGCAGCGAGGCGCATCATAGGGTCTAGTACAGTGACGCCGAAGTATCGGAAACAAACCAGGCGCTTTCGGAACGCAGAGGACGCAGAGGAACGCGGAGGACGCGGAGAGGTATTTCGATTGCATACTCGTTCCCGTAGAAGGCATTTGAACCGCGAATGGACGCGAATATCCTAGTACGCCTGCGTTCAAATACCTAAACACCGCCATCTAGGAACGCAGAGGAAGCAGAGCGCGCGGAGGCGGTTTCTTGCTGGCTTGCGCCTACCCGGCGCTGAAGCCTCGTCTAGCCGCCTGGAGTACAGCCCTCGGGCTGTGCGGGTTGCCGGTTACGCGCCCGGGCCAAGGCGTGTACGCTTCGAGCCCGCAGTCATACTGGGGGCGGGCCGGCGAAGTGCGTTCGCCGCTGAAGCGGCGGGTGTCGGGTGCGGCGCTGATCCCTTCAATCGAAACGCCTCTCTGCGCCCTCTGCGCCCTCTGCGCCCGCTGCGCCCGCTGCGGTTCTCCGCGTGCTCTGCGTTCCGAAAGCGCCTGGGTTGTTTCCGACACTTAGGCGCAGGCGTACTGGGGTGCAGCCCTCGGGCCATGCATTCACGCCAAGGCGTTTACTCCAATGCGTTCGGACGACCTCTGCGGGCGCGTCGCTCCTCGGCCCATCCTATTCCTGGCGAGGGGGGGCCAGACCGGACCCCGAGCCTTGCCAGGCGCCGGCCTAGCGCGAACGCCCTTCCAGTTCCCGCAGCGCTTCGAGGGATCCCGGCGGCCCGGCGCTGAGGATGGAGGACGCCATCCAGATGGCTACGGCGAAATACACCAAACGCGGCAGCCATTGCGCGAGGGCGTCTTCCAGGTCTTCGACCTTTTCCTCTTCGAGCTTGGCGTAATGCAGCAGCATCGCGTCCAGGCTGCCCGCATATTCTCCGGTCTCGGCCAGTGCGAGGAGGCTGTAATCCAAATCCGGTGCGGCCTTCAGCGCTTGAGATAGGGGTTCGCCGGCTTGTAATGCCGCCTCCGCCTTTGTCAGACGGGCGCGCAGGCGCCGATTGGCGACTAGCCCGATGGCCTTGGGCAGGGCGTCGAAGGCCGGCAGGCCGGCTTGCAGCAGCAGGCCCAGGCCGCGGGCGAACTCCAGGCTGTTGCGCCGACGGATAAGCCTGCCGAGGAGCGGCAGCTCCAGCGCGAGGGTGTCGAAGCCGTGCCAGCGTTGGCGCAGCAACCCGGGCAGCCGCCAGAGCAGTGCGCCGCCGGCCAACAACGCAAGGAACAGGCCCAGGCTGTGCAAGAGGTAGCCGCCCGGGCCGAGTTGGCCGCCGATTAGGGCGGGCAGCGGTCGCACCATTAGCGCCACGGCCAGGATGCCGAGGGGAAGCCAAAGCCGGCTCAACAGCTTGCGTCGGCGGCGGTCCCGGGCCTCGTGGCGCTTGGCGAGTTGCGCAAAGGGGTAAAGGCCGGTCTGTTCGGCCGCCTGCATTAGGGCGGCATCAAAGCCCATGAACAGGCCGGCCTTGCGACCGGCGCGGGCCAGGCTATGGCCGCCTTCGAGATGGCGCCGAGTGGCGTCGATGCGATCCTGGGCCGCGGCGTTTCGGACCTTGGAAAGCGCTTGAAGGGGCGCCAGCCCGGCTTGATCGAGCCGATTGAGCTGCTGATAGACCTCGGCCAGCGGACCGCTGCCGAGGTGTTTAAAGGCGCTGGCCATGATCGTTTATTGTATTCCTCTGCGGGCTCTGCAGTGCTTTGCGTTTTTAAGCAACGATTGGTGCGCAGGCGCACTCGTCGCGGCGGCAAACCGCCCCGCAGAGGCGCCGGGTATCAAATAGCCAGGTACTGCTGCCTCAGCTCGGCGTTGTCGAGCACCTCCTGGGCCAGGCCGTCGAAGACCTTTTCACCCATATCCAGGATGATGGCGCGGTCCGCCAGGCGCAGGGCGGCGATGGCGTTCTGTTCCACGATGATGGTGGTCATGCCGAGCTCCTTGACGCTGTCCACGATGCGCTCGATTTCATGCACGATCACCGGGGCCAGGCCCTCGTAGGGCTCGTCCAGCAGCAAGAGCTTTACGTCCCGGGCCAGGGCGCGGGCCACTGCGAGCATTTGCTGCTCGCCGCCGGAGAGGGTGGTGGCCTCTTGCTCGCGGCGCTCGGCCAGACGCGGAAAGTGTTCGTAGATGCGCTCGATGGACCAACCGATGGGCGGCGCGATTTGCGCCAGGATCAGGTTTTCTTCCACCGTCATGCCGGGGATGATGCGCCGGTCCTCGGGCACCAGGGCCAGGCCGTTCTGCGCCGCCTCGTGGGACTTCATGGTGTGCAAGGGCTTGTGATCGAGCCAGATCTCGCCATGGGTCACCAGCGGGCTGCCGATGCGCGCCAGCGCACGCAGGGTGGAGGTCTTGCCGGCGCCGTTGCGGCCGAGCAGGGCCAGCACCTCGCCTTCGCGCACGTCGAAGCTGACGCCCTGGACGATGTAGCTCTCGCCGTAGTAGGCATGGATATCCCAAACCGAGAAGAACGCCGGCGCGGAACCGGCGCTCTTGACGGTGGGGACCACCGGGACGTGTTGATGGCTCATAGCTCGGCCCCTCCGAGGTAGGCTTCTTGCACCTTGGGATTACCGCGAATCTCGTCCGGCGTGCCCTGGGCGATGATGCGCCCCTGGGCCAGTACGCTAATGGTGTCGGCGAGACTGAATACGACGTGCATATCGTGCTCGATGATGATCTTGGTCATGCCGCGTTCCTTGATCCGCGTCAGCAATTCGATGGTGCGGTTGGTGTCGTGACGGGACATGCCGGCGGTGGGCTCGTCGAGCAGCAGCAGCCGCGGGTGCTGAATCAGGCCCATGGCCAGCTCCAGGCGCCGCTTGTCGCCGCGGGACATGGAGCCCGCATGGTGGTTCAGGTGTTCGCCCAGGCCCAGGTCGTTGAGCACCTGTTCGGCCTCTTCGCGGATGGCCTTTTCCGACGACAGGCTCTTCCAGAAGTTGAACTTAAAGGTGCCGTCGCGCTTGGCGAAGGCCGGCACCATCACGTTTTGCAGCAGGCTGAGGTCGGGGAAGATCTCCGGCGTCTGGAATACCCGCACCACCCCGGCGTGGTTGATCTCGTAGGGTTTTTTTCCGGTGATGATCTCGCCGTTGAAGCGCACCGTGCCGCGGTCCGGCTCCAGACGCCCGATACAGACGTTGAGCAGGGTGGACTTGCCGGCCCCGTTGGGGCCGATGATGGCGTGGATCTTCCCTTCTTCGATCTTCAGATCGATGTCCGCCAGCGCGTGCAGGCCGCCGAAGGTCTTGTCCACCTTGTCGATGTCGAGAATGATGTCGCCCATGGCGCTATTTCTCCTCCGTGGCCGGCGTCGGCTTGGGGACCGCCCGCTGTTTGAGCTTGCGCGGGATGGCGGCGATGCGGCGCATGCCCTCCATCACCCCGCCCGGCAGGAAGATCACGATCAGCATGAACAGCAGGCCCAGGGTCAGGTGCCAGCCCTCGCCCACGAAGGGGTTGGTGAGGGTGACCGCGATCTTGCCCAGCCAATCGGGCAGGAAGGCGAACATCTCCGTCAGTTGCTGCACGTTCATGGCGGAGAAGATGTTCTCGAAGTACTTGATGATGCCCACCCCGAGCAGCGGCCCGATCAGGGTCCCGGCGCCGCCGAGGATGGTCATCAGCACCACCTCGCCCGAGGCCGTCCACTGCATGCGCTCGGCCCCCGCCAGCGGATCGGTTACCGCCAGCAGGGCCCCGGCGAGCCCGGCGTACATGCCGGAGATCACGAACGCGGTGAGCAGATAGGGCTTGGTGTTGTAGCCGGTGTAGACCATGCGGGTCTGATTGGACTTAATGGCCCGCAGTTTCATGCCGAAGGGCGAGTGGAAGATGCGCAGGGACAGGAAGAAGCCCAGGATCAGCAGCACGGCGCAGAAGTAGAAGCCCGGATAGCCGGTCATCTCCAGCCCGAACAGGGTGGTGGAGGGCAGGCCGTCGTAGCTGATGCCGAACAGGGTGTCGATCACCCGTGCGTCGTCATTGGCCAGTTGCAGGCCGGTCTCGCCGTTGGTGATCGGCGTCAGCACCGAGTAGGCCAGGTTGTAGCACATCTGGGCGAAGGCCAGGGTCAGGATGGAGAAGTAGATCCCCGAGCGCCGCAGGCTGATGAAGCCGATCAGGTAGGCGAACACCCCGGCCATCAGGACGCTCAGCGCCACCGCCGGCAGCACGTTCATGGACAGCAGCTTAAAGGACCAGACCGCGGTGTAGGAACCCACGCCGAGGAAGGCCGCATGGCCGAAGGACAGATAGCCCGTGAGCCCGAACAGGATATTGAAGCCCACCGCGAAGATGCCGTAGATGGCGAACTTTTGCAGCAGGTCCGGGTAATCGGCGCCGATGGGGGCCAGCCACAGCGGGGCGCTGAGCACCGCCGCGGTGAACAGCACCATAATCGCCAGGTCGTTTTTCAAAGTCGGCATACTCATTGCGCTCAATCCTCCGCCACGCCTTTACGCCCCATCAGGCCGCGCGGCCTGACCAGCAGGATCACCACCGCCACCAAATAGATGATGATTTGGTCGATGCCCGGCAGCAGGGATTTCACCTCGTTCATGGAGGCCACGGATTGCAGGATGCCCAATAAAAAGCCGGCGGCCACGGCCCCGCCGAGCGAGCCCATGCCGCCCACCACCACCACCACGAAGGAGAGCACCAGAAAGTCCATGCCCATGTGATAGTCGGGCGGCAGGATCGGCGCATACATCACCCCCGCCAGGCCCGCCACCACCGCGGCGATGCCGAACACGATGGTGAAGCGCTTTTCGACGTTGATGCCCAAGAGCCCCACGGTCTCGCGGTCGTGCATGCCGGCGCGCACCACCATGCCGAAGGTGGTGAGGTGCAGAAAGGCGAATACCGCGGCAATGATGAGCATCGAAAACAGGAAATAAATCAGGCGCCACCAGGGGTAGACCACATTGTCTCCCAGCCCCAGCCAGGCCCCCACCGCGGCGCTGCCGGCGACGATGTCCGGCGGCGGAGTGGGGATCGGGTTGGCCCCGAAATAGTATTTGATCAGCTCTTGCAGCACGATGGCGAGCCCGAAGGTCACCAGGATCTGATCCGCGTGCGGACGGCTATAGAAGTGCCGAATCAGACCCCGCTCCATGATCAGGCCGATCAGCAGCATCAACGGGATGGCCATTAGGATGGACAGCGGCACCGCCCAATCGATAATCATGGTCCCGGTGTCGCCCCACCAGAGTTCAAGATACGGCGTCTCTTTGTAGGCCTCGAAGAAGGTGATGCTTTCATCGCGCACCTTCTTGGAAATGGTCAGGATGCTTTGCAGCGAAACCGCGCAAAAGGCCCCTAGCATGAATAGGGCCCCGTGGGCGAAATTCACCACGCCGAGGGTTCCGAACACCAGGGTCAGGCCGAGGGCGATCAGCGCATAGGCCGCCCCCTTGTCGAGCCCGTTCAGAATCTGCAGAAAGATCGAATCCATAAGCGTCTTCGGATCAGCATAATAAAGAGAAGACGCCGACGCCGCGAGGCGTCGGCGGGGTTCAGCGCCGGCCCCGGCGCGGGCCAACGGGGCCGGCATACCGCGCGCGGATCAGACCTTATACGGCCCCAAATCGCCGCCGGCGAACATGGGGTTATCCGGTTCGTAGGTCACCTGCTCGCGCGGCACTTCCTGCACCACCTTCAGCAGATCGAACTGGCTGCTGGGGTTGGCGTTGCCTTCCACCACCAAGATGTTCTTGAAGCACTGATGGTCGTCGGCCCGATACAGGGTGGGGCCGTTGCCCATGCCGTCGAACTCGAAGCCTTCCAGCGACTTGATTACTTCCCACGGGGCGAAAGTGCCAGCCATTTCACAGGCGTTGGCGTACAGCAGGGTCTGCACATAGCAGGTGTGGGCGGCCTGGGAGGGCGGAAAGCCATACTCCGCGCCGAAGGACTTCACGAAGGCCCTGGAGGCGGCGTCTTGCAGGGACCAGTTCCAGTTGGTGCTGCCGAGGATGCCGGCGATGTTCTCGCCCGCGCCCTGCGCCATCAGGCGGGAATACAGCGGCACCACGATTTCGAAGGTCTTGCCGTTGACCTGTTTGTCGCGCAGGCCGAACTGCACCGCCTGGGTCAGGGAGTTGATCATGTCCTTGCCGTAGTGGTTCAGAATCAACACGTCCGCACCCGAATTCAGCACCGGGGTGATGTACTGAGAGAAATCGCCCGCGCCCAAGGGGGTGCGCACCGCCTCCACCGTCTCCCAGCCCAGGGCCTCGGTGGTGCTCTTGATGGATTCCTCCTGGGTCCAGCCCCAGGTGTAGTCGGCGGTCAGGTGATAGGCGCGGCGGTCGGCGCCCATGCGCTCCTTCAGCACCGGCCCCATCGCGGCGCCGGACATATAGGCGTTAAAGAAGTGGCGGAAGCCGTAACGGCGCTTGTCCTTGCCGGTGGTGTCGTTGGAGTGGGTCAGGCCGCACATGAAGACCACGCCCATATCCTGGGCCAGCGACTGCTGGGCGATGGCCACGCCGGAGGAAGAGCCGCCGGAGAACATCACCACGCCGTCCTTTTCGATCATGCGCTTGGCGCTGGCGCGGGCGGCGTCGGACTTGGTCTGGGTGTCGCCGGTGACGTATTCCACCTTCTTGCCCAGGATGCCGTTGCCCTTGAGCGACAGCGGCTGCATGGTTTCGAGCAGACCGTTGTCCTTGCCCTCGCCGTTAATGTGCTTCACTGCCAGCTTGTAGGCGCGCAGCTCGTCCGCGCCCTCGTCGGCGTAGGCGCCGGTCTGGGGCACGTTAAAGCCCAGCTTCACGGTCTTGGCGTTGCCCGGATTGTTGATGAAGCTCTCTTCGGCCCAGGCGTTGCGCACGAAAAAGGCCGGCATTGCCGCGGCCGCCGCAATCCCGCCCGAGGTCTTGATGAAACCGCGACGGGAAACGCCAGGCTTGTTCTTTTGATCGGTCATGGGTCTTGTTCTCCTCATCTCTCTAGTGGGGGCCTCGGTCGTCGCCGGTCCCGCAAGGGTGCGATCAGCGGACCGGCCCCTGCCTTATGGAATCGAAACAGCGCCCCGCAGGCCCGGTTGATCACCCAGCAAAAGAGAATTTGCCGGGATTTCGCTCTACCGAATCTTGTTTTTCGCCTCCCGCGGCGGCCACAAGACCGCCGCGGGTTCGGGCGGCTGTAAGCATTCCCGATCGGGTTGACACCCGGCGCCGCCGCTACAAGTTAATCCTTGATCGACAGCAATATCAACTCCATCTTTACGAATGTCGGGTTTTCAACGACTTAGTGAACCAGACCCCGTTACTTCGGGGCCAGGCCGTTACCCGGGGTAACAAAGCGACGGGTAAAGCGGTAACATCCAACCCCCGCTAACAGCATTCGGAAGGGACACCCCCAACCGATGCCGGGGCCGCCGGCCGCCCGCGCCTTGTCGGGCCAAAGCGGAACGGCTTTTGCTTTCGCCGAAGCTTACATGACCCCAATCCCAACCCAAATACGCCGCTTTCTATGGAATGCACCGCTTGTCACCACCCCGTCGATGACCCCGAGGCGCTCTATTGCCCGGCCTGCGGAAGCCGCTTCGAGCGCGACGACCTCTGCCCCGCCTGCGCCAAGCCGTACCTGCCCGACGCCAACTTTTGCATCCGCTGCGGGGCGCCGGTCGGAACCCCCGCGGCGGCGCCCGCCGAGGCCCTATACTGCGACGGCTCGGGCGAAGTCATCCTGCCCGGCGAACGGCATTTCCACTGCCCCCTGTGCGACGGCCATTTCCTGGAGCGCTTTCGCGGCAACGCACGCGGGGTCTGCACCGAATGCCTGGCCGCCCTGCCGGACCAAGCCGCCGCCGCGGGTCCGCCCCCGGGACCCGCCATAATCAGCCGCGCCGCACCGGCGCCCGACATCCCGGAACACCTTTGGGCGCCCATCCCCGCGGGCGAATTCCTGATGGGGTCGCCGACCGACGAGACCTTTCGCTTCGACAACGAACACCGGCATATCGTGGTGCTCGACGGCTTTGAAATGCTCCGCATCCCGCTCACCTTCCGCCTCTACGACGCCCACTGCCGCGCCGAATTCCTCGACCCGCCGGCAGACGAAGGCTGGGGCCGCGACGACCGCCCGGTGATCAACGTCACCTACTGGAGCGCCGCCGAATACTGCGAATGGCTCAGCCGTCGCAGCGCTCGCCGCATCCGCCTGCCCACCGAGGCCGAATGGGAATACGCCTGTCGCGCCGGCGCCGCCACGCCGTTTTGGACCGGCGAGCGCATCGCCCCCGACCAAGCCAACTTCGACGCCCGTTACAGCTACAACGACAGCCCCAAGGGCGAGGCCCGCGGCCGCACCACGCCGGCGGACCAATTCCCCGCCAACCCCTGGGGCCTGCACGACATGCACGGCAACGTCTGGGAATGGTGCGCCTCAGTATTCGACCAAGGCTACACCGGCCTCGAACGCCTAGACGCCAGCCGCAACCGCGAAGACAGCCGCGAACGCGTGGTCCGCGGCGGCTCCTGGTACAACGTCCCCAGCGGCATCCGCTGCGCGGTGCGCAACAAACTCAACCCCAACCTGCACTTCTTCAAGGTCGGGTTTCGGTTGGTGCGGGAACACTCAGAAAACTAAGCCATTGGCGCCGAAGCCCCGGCGCCCGGAGAACCTTAGAGGTTGAGGCTTCAGCCGGTGCGACCTCAGCCACAGCCCCCGAGCCTAAACCTCTGCACTTGCCGCCACTCCGACGCCACGCCATACGCATACACCCCGCCCCTTGCACAGGGCGGCGCGCAACTCTTCAAGCTGGTTCGGCCGCTCAGTGATCGCGACATTGATCGCGGCGGCGAAAATTTGGAGGTTGTCCCGTCCTTTCTCCCTGGCGTGACACACGGCGGCACCCGCATCCCGCATCGGCGCGCGTTGAGGATGTTGTGTATTTGGCCGACCTCCACTTACTGGCTATATAGTCGGTAGTTTTGCAAAAGGCAGGATTGAGCGATGCGCTAGGCTATTGTTTTTATTTTGTTTTTACCACCTCTTGCATCGCACAGCCACTTGGCCCAAGTTAGCCTTTGACGGACCCCAATGTTTCTGCTTAACTTAGCAATAAACGGGTTGGCGCCCTTATCCCAATCTCAGCCTACCGGTTGGTTATTCTGACTTGCCTTACCGGTGGAGTGAAACCCTAGCCACGGCGCGGCGGCTGTAGCGCCAGCCCCACACGAAAGGCTCGGCCACCTATCGCGGCGGCGCCCGTTCTGACCTAAAGGAGTTTGTTATGAAAGCTAACATCACAGCACTATCAGTCCTCGCTTTGCTGGGAACTATTGTTCAGGCTGAACCGCAAGTCCTCGAAGCAGAGGCCATCAAAAAGGCTTTAGGCGGCGCCCCCCAGACCTCGGCGACTAAAAGCCTGGATGATTATCAAGGAATGAAAGACCTGCATGAAGTCAATACCAGGGGCATCGGAATAAGGTCGAAAAACAGCCCTTCCTCGATCCCGCGCCCCCAAGACTTTCACCCGACGAGCACAGCTCCAGCGGCCGATCCGGTTCGCACGGTGGATTTAAGCGTGCCTTTCGAGCTAGACTCCGCCGAGCTAGGCCGTTCCGCCATACGCCAACTCAATGAATTGGCCCATGCTCTGAATGATCCGGCCCTGCGTGGATACGGCTTCGAGATCATCGGCCATACCGACGCAAGCGGGCCATCGAGATACAATCAACGCTTGTCGGAACAACGCGCCGCTGCAGTCAAGGATTACCTTACCGCCGTTCATCAAGTCGATCAATATCGTTTGAGTAGCGCTGGAATGGGCGAGCACGGCCTCATTAACGGGCTAAACCCATTCGACGAACGACACCGCCGGGTCGAAATACGAAACATCGGTGGCTACGTGCGTTAACGCCCAGCCTCAAAAACTCGAATGATCGGAACAGGGGATGAGCAGCCATGCTTTATAAGCGATTTCTGGCCAGTGCTATCGGCCTATGCGCACTGCTGATTGCGGCGGGTCCCTCTTTGTCAGCCAATCGCGCCCTTATAATCGGCATAGCCGACTACCCTATTCAGCCCCTTAAAGGACCCCTGACCGACGCCGAGAATGCAACACGGCTTGCACGCGAAATATGGGGCTTCTCCGACTCTGAGATTTTGACTCTGCTCAATCAGGAGGCGACGCGGGCAAATATCCTAAACGCATTGCAAGACTGGTTGGTTGCCCAGACCAACCCCGGAGACAAGGTCTTCTTCTATTTCAGCGGGCACGGACACTATCAGCCGGACCAAAATAACGATGAAGCGGACGGCCGTGACGAAACTATCGTGCCGATCGATGTCACATACTCTGACGGCCGATTTCATGGAATGATCGTTGACGACGAGCTTGACGTTTTTATGGGCAAGCTCGCGGACCGAGAAGCCTTTTTTATCTTTGATTCCTGTCACTCCGGCACCGTCACGCGTAGCCATTTGCAAGACTCGGAATATACGGTTGACGGTTACTCCATTGTAAAGCAACTTGATCCAACCCAATGGCGACTCACTACACGCTCGGCCCCTATTGGCTCGCCACCGCCCCCTGTTTCCCCCGCATCAAACCTGGGGAGCGCTCCGCCTGAAGCCCCTTTTGCCAACTCCAACTCGGTTGAAGTATGGAGTGCAGTATTGGCCCACCAGCAGGCCTTCACGGACCTCATCAGCGGGCGCGGGAGCATCTTCACCAACAGCCTGACAAAGGGCCTGCTCGACTGGAAAGCCGATGCCAACCAAGACGGCCGCATCTCACGCACCGAGCTAATGCAATTCCTGCGCAGAGATTCCCAATCCTTTTGCGACGGTATTGAGCAATGCAAGGCCGGACTCACACCAGCGCTGGAAATCAGGAAAAATTTAACTTTCCCCGCATCTGGCCGCATCAATCCCAGCGATACTTTTCAACCTGTTGTTCATTCTTCGCCTATCCGCCTCAACCTAGAGCCCGAGCGCCCTATTCGTGTAGGGGAGCCGATGCGCATCAGCCTCATCACAGAGCGTGATGGTTATCTATTCTTGCTAGACAAGGATGCCGCCGGCAATCTGCGCCAAATCTACCCCAATAATCAACTCGCTGATTGCCGAAATCATCCCTTGCGCGCTGGCGAACCCTTGATTATCCCGAACGACAAAGCCGATCCACTCACCGTGGTCGCGGAACCTCCGCTTGGCGAGGGGACGCTTGCAGCGATTATAATCCATAATGAAAGCGCACTCAGCAGCTTGGAATGCCGCTATAAAGATCTCGAAGTTATTGGCCAGCTTGACCAACGTTCTACCGAGCTAGATAACCTGGTCCAGCTATGGATTGGCGAAGACACTGGTTATATAGAGTGGTCTGCAGCGCTCTTGGGGTATGAAATAATTTCACCGTGAAAGGCGCGCCCTTCAAACTCAACACTAAACTTATCAATCAAACCTTCCCCCTTTGCCTACTGGATCACTAAGGAGTCAGCCTTCATGCACAAACTGTTTTCAAAAACCGCACGGATGGGCCTCGTCGGCTGTGCTGCAGCCCTCGCGATAACGGGATGTAACACCACTGAGGTTCGGACCGTACGGGTTGAAAGTGTTGCCCACTTGGACATTTGTTTAATGTACATTAAACAAAAGGATTATCCAAATGCCATCAGAGAATGCCAGGTCGCAACCCAAACCAACCCGACCGCTGCTGCATATTCAAATCTTGGCGTCGCCTATATCCAAGTAGGCAAGAACAATCTCGCCCTCACGGCCCTCCAAAATGCCCGCCGCTTAGACCCCGCAGACCCCTACGTCCGGTACAATCTAGCAGCATTGTACTCCTTATTGGACAAGACGGACCTCGCCCTCGAGTCCCTAGACACTGCATTGAATTATGGATTCAAGGATTTCGACGCATTGCGGTGGGACCGCGACCTGGACAATGTACGGGCCGAACCCGAATTCCGGAGGATTTTAGAGAAACATCGCGTTTTCATCCAATAACCTTTCGATTCACAACCGAGGAGACAGAGAAATGAAAAGATGGTTAGTTTCCCTAGCAGGCGCTGCGCTATTTGTCGCCGCCAGTACTGCGCCAGCAAGCGAAGTTGTCGCAGCAAAAGCGCTGTTCTACAACCCCAACACACAGGTAGCTTCGGGCGTCTATGAAGGGGCCGTTCAAATCAACCCCGACAGCGGAGAGCGTTCAGCTATGGGCGCGGGTGTTTCCGGCCCTTCTCCGACTGGATCCGGACAAAACCAGGACGTCGCTTATTCTGGTGAAATCTCTGGGTTTTACGATCGATTGAGCAACCCGGGGATCAACTATTGGATCGAACTGGCCCGACCTGGAACCAGCAATACCAAGCGCGTTAGCGACCGTCATATCTTCAAGACGGGCGACAAAATCCGTATTCATGTAGCCGGCAACTCACAAGGCAACCTATATGTGCTGCACAAAGGCTCCAGCGGGCGTGAAAAAAACCTTCAGGTTTCCTCCGCTGGGAATGCAGTGGGCATGGGCGAAGACTATGTCATCCCGTCTAATGGGGGCTGGCTGCTCTTTGACAACAACAAGGGCGTTGAGGAACTTAAGTTCGTTTTCGCCCCACGGAAGCCAAGCTCAAACCCCGCCCGCCAAAGTCGCCCCGACTCCGGAATGTTGCTCGCCATGTACGATCAGTACAGCGCTAGCAAGGGACTGATGCATGAAGTTAATCAGGGCACGAAAGACCTAGTACAGGTTGGAGGAGCGACACAGCCAGCTTATGATGTTCCGATCAACCGGGACACTCAAGGGTTTATTCCTGCATCTAACCAGCAAGGAAGTTCTCCTGGCAATTATGCGGTAAACACCCATGGCGAGCCAGTGGCGGTGACGGTCCATCTGCGTCATCAGTAAGCTCCCCGGCGCGCAATCGCCTGATCAGTCGCTAAACGAGACCGCTGGCTGAAAGCACGGTTTGCCCTTGGCTATCTCAATGGCAACTTTCTACCGCCGCAGCCCCCGCCTTGCGCTTTACAGCGAAAGGCGGGGTGTTGAGCGGCACGGTTTTCCCGTGTTTCTCAAATATAGCTTTAAGGCGTAGTTAGACGATCATGGATTCCGCAGCGCACCCATCTAACACCAACACCTACTCGAAAATAACAGCCCGAGGATTTTTTTGCCATGAACGAAAAGAATTTACAGCGGACCACGAGGCTAACCTCTGTGACAAGCGCCCTGGCACTAGCCCTTTGCCTCCAACCCGCTATGGCCAAGGAGGCCTTCGAAGCGAGTCTCGTGTTGACCAACAACGGCCAGCAGGACGGAGATTTGTTTTTGCAGTTTTCGCAAATCGAGGATTTGTTTGACACCGTAAAGGAGGAAAACCTACACCGCGAATTCCAGGACGCTAAGGGCTCCTACACTCGCCGCTCCGGTGTTGATGCCGAATTGATGGTGCGCGGCCTGCCGACCAGCGTCTCTTACGCAGAAGGTAGTACTGCGCTTGTTTTCGAAATCGAAACCCTGGGTATTCGTGAAGAATTTGAGGGTGCTACCCGCGACGCCTCAGAGCAGAAGTTTCGCGACCACTTGGAAACAAACGGCAACGACCTGCTTACCCGAATGCTGCAAGAGATGGTCAAGTCCACCCCTATAGACCCTCTCGCTGGCAACCCGAAATCCCTTATGAGCAACATGAATGCTGAAGACTTTGGGGGTGTGCTCGCCGGAGCTATGCAGTTTTCGGCCCAAACCATGGCCTCGCCCTTCGGCGCCTCGGCATCTATCGGCCAGTATTCATCCAACGGTTATGACACAAGGGTGTTGAGCGTCCCTTTTGAGTATACTTACCAGCTCGAGTCCGACCCCCGAAAGCAGGTGAAGGTGTCCGCGCCTTTGACTTACTTAGATTATAGCGGCCCTAAGGCCTATACCGGTTCACTGGGCGTCAGCTATCGCCATCCGATTAACGATGATTGGAGCCTGACCCCCGGCGTTCGCGCGGGCGCCATCGGCTCTGTCGATATGGGATCCGCCGGAGTGCTCTATTCCGCTTCCATCAAGAGCGACTACAATATCTATCATAACGACCTAAAGATCAATATCGGCAACCTGCTTGGTGTTTACAAAAGCAGCTCCATTGATGCAGGCGATTTCGAGGTGGATTACGATCTTTCGAATCACATCACCCGAAATGGCGTTTCGTTGGAAGGAGCCACCGACAAAAAGATGTTCGGAAAACCCACCAGCTGGCAAGCGGCCGTTACGCACTCCTATGTGATGGGCGATGAGGTGTTTGTCGATAGTTATTTCGACCTGATCATTAGCTTCGGGACCCGCTACTCGGACGGGGGGGACAACTGGGATTCGCTGCGCTTCGGGCTCAGCGCCACAGTCGGCAACAACGATTACAAGGGCTTCGGGCTGAATTTCGGCTATGTGTTCTAGGCGAGGTTAACCACGTATTTCACCGTGCGCCGCGTCTGTGCCTTATAGGTTGTTTATTCGTGCGGTGAGCCATGAGAAGAAAAGGCCGGGCGATGCCCGGCCTCATCATTGTAGTAAAAGAAAATGAAATCGCTGTCCATCACGATCGCTGTTACAATTGTTTTAGTTGCTGTGTTAAACGCCTGCGGCGGAAAAAGTGTGATCCACGCCGGCGTGAAAATGGCAGACTATGCTACGGCTCAGTCGCGAGAGTTTTCGCAGCATGGTATCACATCAACCGACATCGCCGACTTGGAAGCAGGGCGTTTGTTCCTAGTCATTCAACGCTACGAATCAAAAGCCAAGCCGAGCTTGTCCGTACAGCAAAATCGAATTCTGTGTGATTTGTATGTCTCCGTGAGTCGGATCCAAAAAGGATATCGTTGCTATGAGGAGCTTTATGATAGATTGAGCAGCAAGCCCGGCGGGGTGCCGGATGAGTCATACGAGGCCATTGCTGCGCGCGTTGCTCTGCTTTATCTACAAACTAACGACCATGAGCGGTCAGCGGAATTGACGAAGGATCTTTCGTCGCAAGGCGCTCGTTATCTGCATGCACTAGCTTTGGCTCGGCTTGGACGCAAGGCGGAGGCTGAAAAGGCCGCGGAGAATTTCGCGAAGGCCTATTTCGACCCGAAGAAATCGTATTTCGCGGCGAATATTTTTCTGGCTACGAATAATTATAAGCAGGCTCGGGATATTCTCTTAAACCCCAGAACCCGACTGTCCAAGGATTATGGGCTTATGCCATACCGCGCATCTCTGGGTAACCAAGTTTCTCCTGCGTCTTTCCGGCTTGATCTTTTTGAAGAATATCGCTTTGGTCTATCGGATGCTTTTTCTTATGCTCCACCGGCTAATGCTTATGTGGAATTTGCGGTCGCGAAGAGCCTGCTGGAAACCGGCGACGAGGAGGAGGCTAATGAACGGTTGCGTTTTCTATTAGAAAGCCCCCTTGCCGAACCGTTCCGTGAACTACGTTGGATGGCAGCCTATGAACTGGCTAAGCTCCGCGGAATGGACGGGTCCAGCCAAGAGGCCATTGAACACCTGGAATACTCGCTGGATCTAATCGAAGAGATTCGAAGCTCAATTGGGACCGAGGCGGGGCGGATTGGCTTCACCGGAGACAAGATGGGGGTCTATTCCAAGTTAGTCCAAATCTACGCTGATACCGGACGCCTTGAGGGCGCGGTGGAAACCTCTGAAAGAGCAAAAGGCCGGGCATTGGTGGACCTGCTAAGCCGCCACGAAGACCTCTTGCCCACCGTGGCTGCGACCGGGGAGACCCGCGCACTTTATGAAAAAATGGTGCTTAGTGAAAGAGATACCGTAGTACGCGCTGCTGGCGAACTCGGCGAAGACGTTACAAAATTAGCGAGTTACTCTGCGGCAAGGAAGCAGCTAATGCTCCGAGCGCCGCATTTTGCTTCTCTAGTAACGGTGCTTCCTGTTAACTTCAACAATCTCAATAATGCGCTCGGCGAAAATGAAACAGGGGTTTTGTTCCAGCGTTTTGGAAAAGATTTGCATGTTTTTATATTTGATTACCGAGGAATTGATCACAAGGTATTAGATGCTGAGATTATTAACGCAAAAGTCAATCGTTTTCGCAAAGTCATCGGCGATTTTCGGAGTGACCGCTACGAATCCCTGGCGCGGGATCTTTTTCGAGACCTGTTTGGGCATACCGCGAACCGCAGCATGAGCAAAAACTTAGTGATCGCTCCTAGTAGTGCTCTTTTTTATTTACCATTCGGCGCTCTGCATGACGGAGGCCAATACCTAGCGGAAAAACATGTCATCAACATAGTTCCTAGTTTTCAGCTTGCGTCGAGCATCGGCAGCGGAGCTACAAGAGAGCGGAATATACTAATCATGGGAAATCCGGACAGAAATGATCCGGCGTTTGACCTACCAGGCGCGGAAAAAGAGGTCCATGCCATTGAGCGCGTTGTCCGACACTCAAAAACCCTATTGAGGGAGAGGGCGACAGAGGAAGCGCTTTTCAAGGAAGCCGGAAAATTTGATGTATTACATATTGCCGGGCATGGCGTGTTTTCTGATGAGGAGCCATTGCAATCTAAGTTGCTTCTTGCGCCAACGGAGATGGAGGACGGAGATGTAACGGTGGAGGAGCTATATGGGTTACGAACGAATGCGGAGCTGGTGGTTCTCAGTGCATGTGAGACCGCACTAGGCCGTGTATCTAACGGCGACGAGTTGATAGGGCTGCTGCGAGCTTTTCTTTACGCTGGAGCGGAAAGCGTAGTGGGATCCTTATGGGAGGTTGAAGACATTTCCACTGCGATATTAATGAGGCAGTTTTACCGTGAATTGGAGGCCGGTCATCCCCCGATGGATGCTTTGAACATTGCACAGGGTTTCGTCCGCTCGCGGTTTTCTCACCCCTATTTTTGGGCTGGCTTTCGATATACAGGGCGGAGCTGAGGTGAATTTATTTTCGGGACTTGGGTCAGCTTCCCCGCAGGACTCTGTGTTCTTAAAAAAGACCAAAAAACTGCTATTAGCATTTTTGCAAAACGCTTGAGCCTAGCGCAGCATTGCCTATCTGTAGTTCAGTAACCTTTTTGATGCTTCGGTGAAGCGGAGAATCCCCTCCCGCGCCGTGGGAGGATCAGAGAGAAAGGGCTGTCGGAATTGATAGCGTTGCGCGCCGCCCCGCCGCCCTCCCCTATCTCTACCGCTCAAATCACCCGCGAGAATTTGACCGGCTGGCCGGGGGTTTTCAGGTAGCGGTCGAAGACCATGCAGACGTTGCGGATCAGCAGGCGGCCGCGGGGTAGGATTTGGATCTCTTCGCCGGTGACTTCCAGCAGGCCGTCGTCTTCCATGGCGTGGAGGGTTTTCAGTTCCGCTTTGAAGTAGGTCTCGAAGTCGATGTCCCATTGATTGGAGAAGGCGCCGAAGTCGAGTTCGAAGTGGCAGATCAGGCGGGTGATGACATCGCGGCGAATGCGGTCGTCTTGGGTGAGTTCCAGGCCGCGAAACAGGGGCAGGCGGCCAGCGTCGATGCGCGCATAGTATTCGTCGAGAGTGCGCATGTTCTGGCTGTAGGTGGGGCCGACCATGCCGATGGAGGTGACGCCGAGGCCGAGCAGGTCGCAGTTGGAGTGGGTGGAGTAGCCCTGAAAGTTGCGATACAGGGTGCCGTCGCGCTGGGCGCGGGCGAGTTCGTCGTCGGGCTTGGCGAAGTGGTCCATGCCGATGTAGACGTAGCCGGCGTCGGCTAAGCGTTCGAAGGTCATCTTGAGGATGTCGAGCTTGCGCTGCGGCGACGGCAGATCGGCCTCTTCGATGCGGCGCTGGGGCTTGAAGCGCTCGGGCAGGTGGGCGTAGTTGAATACCGAGAGGCGGTCCGGCCCCACGTCGATCACCCGCTCTAGGGTGCGACCGAAGCCTTCGATGGACTGGCGGGGCAAGCCGTAGATCAAATCAATACTCACCGAGCGGAAGCCCTCGGCCTTGGCCGCTTGCAGAACTTCCATGGTCTCTGCTTCGCTTTGGATGCGGTTGACCGCCTTTTGCACCTTTTCGTCGAAGTCCTGCACCCCCAGGCTCATGCGGTTGAAACCGAGTTCGCGCAGCAGCTTGACGGTCGCGTGGTTGGCCTCGCGGGGGTCGATTTCGATGGAGTATTCGCCTTGGTCGTCGCCCAGCAGCTTGAAGTTTTTCGCGGTGTGGTCCATCAGCGCGCGCATTTCGTCGTGGCTGATGAAGGTGGGGGTGCCGCCGCCCCAGTGCAGTTGCTCGACCGGGCGGCCGGAGTCGAACAGCTCGCCCTGCATTTGCAGCTCCCGATAGACCCGCTGCAGATAGGGCGCGGGCATGTCGCGATCCTTGGTGGCGATTTTGTTGCAGGCGCAGTAGAAGCAGACCGTGTCGCAGAACGGGATGTGGAAATACAGCGATAGCGGGCGGCCGCTGGCGTTGCTGCCGGCGGCATGGGCGCGGTATTCGGCCTCGCCGAAGCCGTCGTGAAAGTGCGGCGCCGTGGGATAGGAGGTATAACGCGGGCCGGCCTGATCGTATTTCTCGATCAGCGATTGGTCGAAGACCAGGGATTGATCCATTACGCCTCCTCGCCCACGTCGAGACCGCGACGGTGGGTTTCGTTGATCTGCCGCAGCAGGATGATAAAGGGGATGTCATCGGCGAAGCGCTCCGCCGTTTCCATAAACGACAGGTCTTCGCGGCCGAAGGTGTAACGGGCGTTGAGCATGTCGTCATACACCCGGTTTACGCCCTCTTCGAGGTGGTCCATCCAGGCGGGCATGCGACCGCCCTCGTCCTGTTCGAACTCGAAGCACTGGCGAAGCTCTTGCACCTCGAACTTGGCCTGTTTCATCCAATCCGCGTATTCCTCGCCGCTGCGCGCGCGTTGCACTGCCATGGGTTATGCGTCCTCCGAAAAGACCGTTGCGTATTCTTCAAGTTGTTCGGCGGTGAGCAGGAACACGCCGTGGCCGCCGTGCTCGAATTCCAGCCAGGTGAAGGGAACCTGGGGGAAACGCCGCGCCAAGGCGTGGTCGCTGTTGCCCGTCTCGACCACCAGGATACCACCTGAACGCAGAAACTTGGGGGCGCCTCGCAGGATCCGCAAGGCCATATCTAGCCCCTCCTCGCCCGCGGCCAGGCCCAGCGCCGGCTCGGCGCGGTATTCCGGGGGCAAGCCCGCCATCTCCTCGCGGCTCACATAGGGCGGATTGCTGACGATGATGTCGAAAACGTCCCCGACCTCCAGGCCCTCGAACAGATCGGCCTTGCGGGCCTGCACCCGAGGTTGCAGGCGGTGGCGCTCGATGTTGGTCCAAGCCACCGCCAGGGCGTCGGCGGAAACATCCGTCAGCTCCACCTCGGCCTCCGGAAAGGCGTAGGCGCAGGCGATGCCGATGCAGCCGGAGCCGGTGCAAAGGTCCAACACCCGCTGCACGCCGTCCGGATCGACCCAGGGGGTGAATTCGCGCTCGATGAGTTCAGCCAGGGGCGAGCGCGGGACCAGCACCCGCTCATCAACATAGAAATCGAGCCCGGCGAAGAACGCTTGGCGGGTCAGATAGGCCGCGGGCCGGCGTTCCCGCAGCCGCCGCTCGAACAGCTCCAGCGTCCGCTCTCGCTCCGCGGGCGTGATGTGCGCCTGCAGGTAGTCCCGCGGCAGGTCCGGCGGCAGATGCAGGGCATGCGAGGCCAAATAGGCCGCCTCGTCCAGGGCGTTATCGGTGCCATGGCCGAAATGCAGGTCGGCCTGCACGAAACGGCTGGCGCCCCAGCGGATCAGGTCGAGGATGGTTTGCAGCTCGGGAATATCAATGACGGGCATGGGGTTTGGTGCGTCCGAAGGGGTGGATTTAAGGCCAAGATACCGCAACACGAAAACGGGCCGAGAGGGCGCTCCCTCCCGGCCCGCTCGGACCCTATGCGGCCGCCTTCATGCGGCTTTGGTCTTGGCGCCGGCTTTTTCAGCTTCCTTCTTGCACTTGGCCTGAATCTCGCCGCCGCGGGCCACCAGGTCCGCCAGCGAGATGTCGCTCAAGAAGGTGTAGATGTCGCGGCTCAGCTCGTCCCACAGGTTATGGGTCAGGCATTTGTTGCCCCCATGGCAGTCCTTGTTGCCGCTGCAACGGGTGAACTCCACCCACTCGTCCACGGCGCAAATGATGTCGGCGATGGAGATCTCGTCCGCCGGGCGAGCCAGATAGTAGCCGCCGCCGGGGCCGCGCACGCCGCGCACCAACTGTTTGCCGCGCAGGCCGGCGAACAACTGTTCCAGGTAAGACAAGGAGATGCCCTGGGTCTCGGAGATCTCGGCCAAGGTCACGGGGCCGTCGCCCCCGTTCAGGGTGAGGTCGAGCATCGCGGTGACCGCATAGCGGCCTTTGGTTGAAAGTCGCATAGTCTGTGCTCCTCTATAACTGGGTTATGTATCCTAGCGTTTTGCTGGGTTATAATTTACCAGTTTCCCACAGAAAGTGCAAAGAAAATTTTAGATATATTCTAAAAACAACGAGGAATTAGTGCGGAAATTTTTCAATCATCATTATTGGTATTGGCCCGTTCAGGCCATGGTTTTGCCCCTCGCCCCGGTCCAGTCGGGGCTCAAAACCGGCCGGGATGAGGCCATGCGAGCTGCGCCGGGCTGCAAAATGGAGCGGCCAGGCGCCCTTGCCGGCCTAGACCCCGCCTTGGCGGACGCAGGGGCGGGCTAAAACGACCGCCCATCCGCGCCCGATGGGCCTTATAGCCAACACTGTTAACCTCGATTGACAACCAGGAGCCAGTTTACTACATTAACCCTAGTACGCCTGCGCTCAAATAACGGAAACAACGCCTTTTGGAACGCAGAGGGCGCCGAGGACCGCAGAGGGCGCGGAGGATTTTTGCTTAATCAGCCGCGCGTTCCAGGGCGGGGATGCCTGTCCGCCGCTCCAGCGCCGCCTAGCCGCCTGGAGTAAAGCCCTCGGGCTGTGCGGTTCTGCATGTGCTCGGTACTCCGAAAGCGCCTGGATTGCCAGTTCGTCAAACGGGGTGTCAAACGCGAGCTTGAAACATTGCCGGCCCCCAAGCCCCAGTTTGGGGACCCATGTCTCGGAAGCTAGAGCTTCCTGAGCCGTTCGGCAAGCTGGAGCTTGCAAAACAGGCATTCTCTGGAGACCTTGGGAGCGAGCATGAAATCGAACCCATCTCTGCGCCCTCTGCGGTTCTCCGCGTGCTCTGCGTTCCGAGAACGCCTGGGTTGTTTCCAATACTAAGGGCAGCTGTACTAGGATAGAAATCCGAAAAACCAAATATCGGCTTATCGAGGTTTGAATTATGGCTATCACCACGACCCGTAGGGATTCGGCAGAGCACCTGAAAACCGAAGAAGACATCCAGTCGTACCTAAGGACCTGTCTGGAAGAGGCCGGAGATGACCCCGCATTGTTTGTCCATGCCTTGGGTGTGGTCGCCCGCGCTGGCAGCATGAGTCAGCTAGCTAGAGACACCGGACTCACGCGCGGGGGGCTTTACAAGGCCTTATCCCCGGCAGGCAACCCTACTTTTGCTACAGTCGCTAAGGTAGCCAAGGCATTGGGGTTCAGGTTGACGATTGAAACCACAGCGCCCGCCTTGCGCTAACAAGACTAGGCACGCCGGATGGATTAGTACGAAAACTTTTCATCATCAGCGGCATTGCCATTCCCTAGTACGCCTGCGCGTAGATAACGGAAACAATGGCTTCTAGGAACGCAGAGGGCGCAAAGGACCGCAGAGAGCGCGGAGGAGGTTTTGCTGGCTTGCGCCTGCCCGGCGCCAAAGCGCCGCCTAGCCGCCTGGAGTAAAGCCCTCGGGCTGTGCGGGTTTCCGGTGACGCGCCCGGACCAAGGCGTTTACGCCCCGAGCCCGCGGTCATACAAGGGGTGGGCCAGCGAAGTGCATTCGCCGCTGAGGCGGCGGATGTCGGGTGCGGCGCTTATCCTTTCAATCGAAACGCCTCTCTGCGCCCTCTGCGGTTTTCCGCGTGCTCTGCGTTCCGAGAACGCCTGGGTTGTTTCCGCTACTTAGGCGCAGCTGTACTAGTCATGGTTTTACCCCCCCGCCTGATCCGTAAAGCGGACCCCGGATTTCAGCTTCGTTTCAGCATCCCTCGTTAAACTGCTCCCAAGCTTAATCAAAGGAGCAGCCTCATGCACCACGACAACACCCTGCGGGTCTGGGACCCGCTGATTCGGATCTTCCACTGGAGCCTGGCGGCCAGTTTTGCGCTCGCCTATGTCACCGAGGATGACCTTCTCAATCTGCACACCGCCGCCGGCTACACCATCCTCGGTCTGATCGGCTTTCGCCTGCTGTGGGGCTTTATCGGCCCCGAGCATGCCCGCTTCACGGATTTCGTGCGCGGCCCAAAGGCGGTGATCGCCTATCTGCGCGAAATCGTCACCGCCCACCCCAGGCGTTACCTCGGCCACAATCCGGCGGGCGGGGCGATGGCGGCGGCCCTGCTGCTGTTTCTATTCGCCACCAGCTTGAGCGGCCTGTTGCTGCTCGGGGCGGAGGAGATGAGCGGTCCGCTTGCGGCCCTGGCCGCCGGCCTGCCCGCGGGCATGGGCGAGGCGGTCGAAGAGGTCCACGAATTCCTGGCCAACTTCACCCTTTTTCTAGTGATCCTGCATGTGGTCGGCGTGATCTTTTCCGGCTGGCAACACAAGGAAAACCTGGTGTTGTCCATGATCACCGGCCGCAAACCCAAACAAACGGAGACCGCACAATGAAAACCACTGCCCTGCTCATTCTTGCCCTGGGCCTCGGCGCCCAGCCCGCCGCTCATGCCGCGGATATCCAACCGCTGCTTGCCGACTACCGCGCCGCCGGCGCCGGCGGGTTCTCCGTCCAACAGGGGGCCAAACTCTGGACCCGAGAGGTCGCCGGCGACCAGGGGCCCCGCAACTGCGGCAGTTGCCATGGCCAGCGCCTCGACCAGCCCGGCGAACACCTGCGCACCGGCAAGCCCATCGAACCGATGGCCCCGCAGGTGGCGGCGGACCGCTACACCGACCCGGCCAAGGTGGAAAAGTGGTTCCTGCGCAACTGCAAATGGACCTGGGGGCGCGAATGCACACCGCAGGAAAAGGGGGATTTGCTGACCTACCTGAATGCCTCTCCGACAACGAATTG
This sequence comes from Gammaproteobacteria bacterium, assembly GCA_011389885.1. Lineage (GTDB taxonomy): Bacteria > Pseudomonadota > Gammaproteobacteria > Chromatiales > Chromatiaceae > JABBTK01. The sequence continues at coordinate 26,521 of JAABTK010000059.1, forward strand.
AGATACCATTAAACCAGAGGAAGCCAACCATGAAACAGACCACGACCTATCTGATCGGCTCCATCGCGCTATTTGCCGCCCTCGGCGTCGGCTTGGTCACCGCCTCCAACAACTACGGCATCCATACCGAGCGCGGCGGACACTACCTCTCCGATGAGGATGACGATGAACGCGAGGGCAAATATGCAGGCCAGCGCCTGGGCTTCGGCGAGGATGTGCCCCGCGCCGCCGACCCCCTCTATCTGCAGGAGTGCGGATCCTGCCACTTCGCCTACCAGCCGGGCCTGCTCGGGGCCGACTCCTGGGGGCGAATGATGGCCGGCCTGGAGGAGCACTTCGGCGATAATGCGGAGCTGCCGGACGCCCCCCATCAAAAGATCCGCCAGTATCTCGTGGCCAACAGCGCCGATCGCGTGCCGGCGGGTCGTTCCGCGGGCTTTGCCGCCGACGCCGACACCGCCCCGCTGCGCATCACCGAGACCGCCTACTTTCGTCACAAACACGACGAGATCCCGCCGCGCATGGTCATCGACAACCCCGAGCTGGGCTCCTGGAGCCGCTGCGAGGCTTGTCACACCCGCGCCGCCGAGGGCTCATTCGACGAACACGAAGTACGCATCCCCGGGGTGGGACCATGGGACGATTGATCCCCCTGCTATTGACCCTGGCGGCCGTCTTGGCGGCGGCCGCCCCGGTGCAGGCCGACGACGACGACCATGAGGCCGCCCGCGAGCTGCTCCGCGAAGGCGCGATTCTGCCGCTCGCAGAGCTGATCACCAAGCTGCCCTTTGCGCCGCCGCTGCGCATCCTAGAGGTGGAACTGGAGCGGGAAGATGGCCGTTACCTCTATGAAATCGAGCTGCTCGACAACCGGGGCCAGGTGTGGGAGGTGGAAATGGACGCCGCCAGCGGCGAACTGATTGAATCCGAGCCGGAGCATCACTGATTATGCGTATCCTGTTGATTGAAGACGACGATGAACTCTGCGCCCACCTCAAGCCGGCGTTGCAGGCCGCCGGTTTCGCCACGGACCGCGCCGACAACGGCATCGACGGCGAATTCCTCGGCCACAGCGAGCCCTATGACGCGGTAATCCTCGACCTGGGTCTGCCCGGTCGCCCCGGCCTGGAGGTGCTGCGCAACTGGCGCCAACAGGACAATCGCACGCCGGTGATCGTACTCACCGCCCGCGACGCCTGGCACGAGCGGGTGGACGGCCTGAAGGCGGGGGCCGACGACTACCTGGGCAAGCCCTTCCACATGGCGGAGCTGATCGCCCGGGTAGAGGCGCTGATCCGTCGCCGTCACGGCGGCGGCGCCGCCGGCCTGCGCAGCGGCGACCTGCTGCTGGATGAAGAGACCCAAACGCTGGTGATCGGCGCCGGCGAACCCCAGCAGCTCACCGCCACCGAGTTCCGCCTGCTGCGCTACCTCATGCTCAATCCCGGCAAGCCCCTGTCCAAGACCCGGCTCACCGAACACGTCTACGAATACGACGCCGACCGCGACAGCAACGTCATCGAGGTCTACATCAACCGCCTGCGCAAACGCATCGGCAAGGCGCGCATACGCACCCTGCGCGGCCAGGGCTATCTCTTCGAGGCCGCCGACACCCCCGGGGCCGCCCAACCCGCCCCGCCCGGACCATGAACCAGCCCAGCCTGCAACACCAGCTCAACCTGGGTCTCTCCCTGACCCTTGCGGTGCTGTTGCTGCTCCTGTGGTGGCTCACCGCGGGGCTGATGGAGCGGCTGGCGGAAGAGCTGATCAGCGCGCGCCTGAAGCACGATGCGGAGACCCTGCTGCAAGCCGTGGCCCTGGGGCATGACGGAACCCTGAGCCTGACCCCCGACCAGATCCCGCACATCTATCATCGGCCCCTCTCCGGCCACTACTACCAACTCCAGCAGGGCGCACAGCCCATCCGCTCTCGCTCCCTGTGGGATGCCGAACTGCCCAAAACCGAGCTGCCCCCGGGGGAGCAGCACAGCCGTTACATCGACGGCCCCGCCGATCAACCCCTGCTGCTGCGGGTTGCCGGCTACCGCAAGCAGGGCCAGGCCTTCACCCTCAGCCTGGGCGAAGACATCAGCGCCACGCGCGACCGGCTGCTCAACTTTCACCTCGCCTTCGGCCTGCTCACCCTGACCATAATCATCGCCTCGCTGCTGGCCCAGCGGATCATCGTGCGGCGCGCCCTGCGCACCCTCGACACCCTGCGCACAGAGCTGAGCCAACTCGAACAGGGCCGAATCAGCAACCTATCCGAACAGGTTCCGGCCGAGATCCGACCGCTGGTGGAGGAGCTGAACCGACTGCTGCGGCTGCTCTCGGAACGCCTACAGCGTTCGCGCAACGGCCTGGGCAACCTCGCCCACGCCGTCAAACGCCCCATCAACCTCATTCGTCAGCACCTTGACCGCAACCAAGGCCCCATCGACCCGGCGGAGATCCGCCGTTTCACCGAGGACATCCGCCAGCTCACCGAACGCGAACTCAAACGCGCCCGACTCGCCGGCGCCCCCACCCCGGGGCGGCTGTTCGATCCCCGCGCAGAGCTGCCGCAACTGCTCGAACTCCTGCAACGCATCCACGGCGACAAGCGAATCGACGCCCGGCTACAAATCGACACCCGCGCCCCCCTGAGCGCCGACCGCGACGACATGCTGGAACTCTTCGGCAACCTCCTCGACAACGCCTTTAAGTGGGCCGAAAGCCGGGTGCAATGCCGCGTATCCGAGCACCGCATCACCATCCTCGACGACGGCCCCGGCTGCGAGCCGGCCCTGCTGCGACGCATCACCCAACGCGGCGCCCGCCTCGACGAAGCCACCGAAGGCCACGGCCTGGGCCTCGCCATCGTCCGCGACCTGGTGCAACTCTACGGCGGGACGATTCGCCTGGAAAACGTGAAGCCCCAGGGGCTCAAGGTGGTGGTCGAACTCTAATGCAGTTGCGCACAACAAGCGGCGGACACGGCTTTCAGAGCGGTTGGGGCTTATCGTGGAAGTCCCGCCCCCTTCAATCGGGGGCTGGCGTTACGTCAGGTTGGCAAGCGGGGGAAGAAGAAGGAGCCCGATCCGGCGGAGGCGGACAGGGATCGGGAGGAGGCGATCCAGGGGTTGGGGTTGGGGCGGGTGGTTCGGGGCGGGTCGCGGAGGTGAGCACCGGCGAGAGGAAGTCAGCCGCCGATTAGGAAACCGGCCTCACCGTCGGATCGACCATCTCGGCGATCCACCGCACCCAATCGTAGAGTGCCCACCTAGGCTGTCGAAAATAGCCAATTTCCACGGTTTTCGGACTCCCCGGCTTTCGGATTATAAAACCGTATGGAATGCGCCGAGTCTCGCGAGGCGCATCATAGCCGTAGGATGGGCAAAGGCGCTCCCGTAAACCCTCAAAGACCCACCAACCTTTCAGCGCCGTGCCCATCAGGAGACCTTTGTGATGGGCACGGCGCTGATAGATAGCGACCAAAACCCATGGCCGGGGGAGCGCCTTTGCCCATCCTACGCGCCATTCCCGGCACAAGTAGATCGGCAACGAAGGCCCACTCTCGCCAAGACGCAAAGCGCCTAAGAGAAACCTTTTCTTCTCTGCGCTCAGCGTAAAAAACGCGCAGCATTCTTCGCCGCAGATAA